>JAPKHB010000230.1 GCA_026647295.1 Planctomycetota bacterium
CGACTCCGGCCCCCTGCCCCCGACGCCGGGCACGCCCGTGACCCCCGACCTCGGCGGCGCTGGCCGGGGCGCGGCCACGCCGCCGGGCTTCGAGGACTGGACGTTCTGGTACCACTACAACAAGGAGGGGATCGAGAACCTCAAGCGCGAACTCTATACGCGCGTCGACTCCCGCAACCCGATGTGGGTGATGGGCAGCGAGCACGTGGGCAACGCGACGGGGACGACCCAGGCCACCCGGGTCAGGGTCGAGTCCGACCTGATCCCGGCCCTGCTATGGGCCATGGACCCGCAGAACGCCGGCCACCAGGACACCGAGTCGGCCGCGTACATCGCCCTGGCCAAGGTGACGCGCGACCCCGCCCACGTGCGGCTCCTCGCCCGGGGCCTGGACAAGGGCCACAACCCCCTGGTGGTCGAGTCGGCCGCGCTTGCGCTCGGCCTCCTGCGGCGGGAGGCCCCGGGCCGGCAGCTCGGGGCCGCCGAGTTGGATCGCGTGCGCGCGCTGCTGGTGGCCACCTTCGAGGACGAGCGCCACCGCACGCGCGTGCGCGCCTTCGCCGCGCTCGCCCTGGGCCTGCTGGGCGACCAGCCCACGGGCTCGGGCGGCGCCGACGCGGCGGCGGCCGCGGCGGCCCTGACCGCCCGCCTCTTCGGGTGGCTCGAGCAGCGCCACGCGGCCTCCGACCTGCCCTGCGCCACGCTGCTGGCGATCGGCATGCAGCCCGCGACCTCGATCCGCGACCCCCAGCGGGAGATCCTGCGCCACCTGGTGGCCCGGGGGCGCGTCGGCGGGCGCGAGGTGCCCGGCCTGGTGGCCTCCTACGCCGCCCTGGCGCTGGGGCGCGTCGGGGAGGTGCGGGACGTGGCCGTGCTCACCCACGCGCTCACGCCGCGCCGGGGCCGTGACCGCCACGTCCAGCGCTCGGCGGCGATCGGCCTGGGCCGGCTGGGCCGGCGGGTCGCCGGACCGGAACGGGTGGCCGTCGCCCGCACCCTGCTCGGCGCCGCGGAGCGCGCGCGCGACGCGAGCACGGCCAACTTCGCCCTGATCAGCCTGGCCTACCTGGTCTGCGCCGACGTCGAGGCCGCCCGCACCGACGTCGTCGAGGACACCCGGGCGCCCGAGGCGCTCCTGCGCCTTGCGGCCGAGGGCCGCCCGCTCACGCGCCCCTTCGCCGCGCTCGCGCTGGGCCTGATCGGACGCGCGATCGGGGACGACGCCACCCTGCCCGTCTACGGCGATCTGCGCGCAAGGGCCGTGGGCGCGCTGCGCGCCGGGCTCGCAGACCGCGGCGCCGGGCGGGCGCGCGCGGCCTGCGCCACGGCGCTGGGCATCCTGCGCGACCGCGAGGCCGAGGGCCTCCGGCGGCTCACCGGGATCGTCCGCAGCGAACGGGAGGACGACGAACTGCGGGCGTACGCCGCGCTGGCGCTCGGCCTGATCGACGTGCCGGCCCCCGAGGTCGTCACCGCCGTGCGCGCCGCGCTCCAGGAACGGGGCAGCGAGGTGCTGCGCATGCACTGCGCCACGGCGCTCGGGCTCCTGGGGGACCGCAAGGCCCTGCCGCTGCTCGAGGCGGAACTGGACGGCGGGGGCAGCCTCGGGGCGCGCGGCGAAGCGCTGCTGGCCATCGCACGGGTGGGGGACGACCGCGCGGTGGACCCGCTGATCGCCCGCCTCAAGGACCCAGCGGAGAACGCGTACACCCGGGCGCTCGCGTGCGCGGGACTGGGGATCGTGGGCGACCTGGAGTGGGTGCCGTCGCTGGCGCGGTTGTCGCGGGACCTGAACTACCGGGCCTCGCCCGACGCGATCAACGAGGTGGTGACGATCCTGTAGGCACGTCGCGCACGCAGCGCAGCCCGACCGCCTCCAACGGCTGCCAGCCGGCGACCACGCGGGCCGAGCGCACCAGCGCCGCCTCGGGCCCGAGCAGGTACGACCCCCCCATCACCCACCACCCGCTGCGCCCCCGTAGGCGCCCGTAGGTCGCCGTGAACTCGGCGAGGTTGCCGGCCAGGTCGTAGAGGCCGAACAGGCCCGTGTCGCCGGGCGTGCGGCCGACGCGGCCCGGGCCGGCCACCGGGGCGTCCAGGCGCGCCCCGGCGGACAAAAGGTCGAGCACGGTCCCCAGCGGCGTCTCGCGGCCGTCGGCGCCGGCTGCGTGGGCCCACTCCGCGGCGGTGGGGAGGCGCTTGCCCGCCCAGGCGGCGTAGGCCTGCGCGTCGTACAGCGAAGTGCCCTCGACGGGGCGCACCGCCGCGCTCGGCGGAGGCTCGTAGCCGTCGGCCCGCAGGTCCCACATCGGCTGCTCGGTGAGGCCCAGCGCGTCGGGCACGCGCGGCACCCGGCGGCGCTGCTCGGCGACGGGCCGCGTCGCGAGGAAGCGCGCGTATTCGGCTTCCGTCACCTCCACGCGGTCCCAGAACAGCGGCGCCACCTCCTCGATCCCGCCCGGACCGTGGGTCCGCCCGCCGGGCACGTAGGCCATCCCCGGCGGGACCTGGGCCGGGTCGATCGGGCAACGCAGCGCCACCTCCTCGTCTCCCGGGACGACCTCGAAGGGAATCCACACCTCCGCCGACGCCCCGCGCACCAGGAGCACGTACGCGCCGGGCACCAGGGCTTCGTCGCCGGGCGCCAGGGCGCGCACCGCCGCCTCGGGTGCGAGCGGTCCCCGCGCGCGCTGGAGCGGGCGCACGAGGAGCCGCGCCCCCTCCGGCAGGCCGTCCAGCCGCACGCGCGCCTGGCCCGCGGCGAGGCGCCGGAGGCCCTCGACCTCGGCCTCGTGCGCGGCGGGCGCCGAGGGGTCCAGCAGGGGCAGGATGCCGGTGGTCAGCACCTCGGCCAGCGCCCCCTGCGCCGCCCGGACCGCCTCCGCGTCGCGCGCGCGGGCCGCGGCGCGCAGCCCGCTGGCCAGGTTCCGGGCGCGCTCCAGTGCCGCGTCCAGGCGGTCCATGCGCTCCAAACGGGCCAGCAGGTCGAAGGCCCGATCGGCGTCCCGGGGGGCGGCCTCGATCGCCTCGCGCGCCAGGCGGCGGGCGGCCGCGCGGTCGCCCCGGGCGGCCTCGTCGGCGGCCTGGGCGAGCAGGGCCTCGGCGCGCGGCGGGCCGCCCGCGTCCCCGGCGCGGGGCCCCAGGGCGAGCAGCAGCCCGAGCAGCCCGAGCAGCCCGAGCCCGGCCGCCGCGGCGAGCGTCCAGAGCGGATGCCGGCGCAGGAGCAGGCGGGCGCGGTAGAGGGTCCCCGTCGCCGCCGAGCGCCCCCGCACCAGCGCCCGCACCGGGCGCCGGTCCAGGAAGGCGCGCAGGTCCTCGCGCAACTCGCCCGCGTGCCGGTACCGCCGCTCCGGATCCGGGTCCAGGGCCCGCGCGATGATCGCCTCGAGCGCACGGTCCAGGGAGGGCGGCCGGGGCCGGTAGCGTCCGGCCAGCACCTCGCGCCGCAGGTCGTCGGCGGTCCGCTCGCGCCCGGCCCGCAGGTCTTCGAGCACCCGCTCGTATTGCGCCGCCTCGCGCAGGTCGCCGGCCCCGCGGGCCTGCTCGCACAGGAGTTCGAGCCCCTCGATGCGCGCGGCCCGCGGCACGGCGCGCCGCGGCACGGGCTCGAGGGGCGGCGCGCCCGTCACGGCGTAGTGCAGCAGCGCCCCGAGTCCCCACACGTCGCCGCGCCGGTCCGCCTTGCCCCGCGCCTGCTCCGGCGGCATGAACACCATCGTGCCCGTCACGTGGACCCCCTTGCCCGCCAGCGGCACCGGAAGCGCGCGATCCATGTGCGCGAGCCGTGTGTTGCGCTTGTCCAGCACCGCCGAGACGCCGAAGTCGATCAGGTAGGGCCGCAGGCCGGAGCGGTCCACCAGCACGTTGCCCGGCTTGATGTCGCGGTGCAGGACGCCTTCGTTGACGTTGGCGTGGAACACGGCGTCGGCCACGGGGATCAACACCCGCTCGATCAGGCCCTCCAGGCCGGCCACCGGCCGAAGCCGCGGGTCGCGCGCCGCCTCCCCCGAGCGCATGAGTTCGACCAGTTCGATCAGGTCGACCGGTTCCTTGAGCAGTTCCATCACGTAGTAGCGCGTGCGGCCCACGACCCCGGAGTCGTAGATCGGCATGATGTGCGGGTGCTGGATGTTGCCCTGCACCTCGATCTCGCGCCGAAAGCGCAGCACGTCCAGCCCGGTCGCCGCGGAGGACAGCACCTTGAGCGCCACCGGCCGGTTGGCCGCCGGGTCGTAGGCGCGGTAGATCGTGCCCATCCCACCCCGGCCGAGCACGCCCTCGACCTCGTAGCGGCCGACGCGCACGCCGAGTTCGAAGTCGGGCAGGCGCGCGCCCTCCGGGGGGGGGGCGTCCGGGGCCGCCGGCCCTTCGGCGGCCGCCTCGCCCGCCACCCGCACGACCACCCCCTGGGGCCCCGGGACGACGTCAAAGCCCAGGCCGCAGCCCCGGCACCGCGCGCTGCGACCGGCCGCGCCCGCCGCGGCGAGGTCGGCAGCCGCGAGGCGAAAGCGCCTTCCGCAGGCAGGGCAGGCGGCCTTGAGGGTGTCCTCGGGCAAGCGCGGCCCTCCTGGGATCCAAACGCCCCCGACGCGGCGCTCCCGCACGCCGCACCGGCTGCGGGGAGCATACGCGGCGCGCGCCCCGGGCCGGGGGGCTCCGGGCCGGCCGGCCCGGGCCGGCTTCCCCGCGCGGGCGATCCTGGGTATCCCAATGGGCGTGCTCCACGACAGCGCCCTCATCCCGCCGGTGCCGGCGGCCCCCCGTCTGCTCGTGGCCGAACCCGGGGCGGGCACGCGCGAGGGACTGCGGCGGGCCGCGGCGGCCCGGGGCTTCGAGGTCCTGGAGGCGGCGGAGGCCGGGGCCGCCCTGGAGACGGCCCGCACGGCCCGGCCGCAGGTGATCCTGCTCGCGCTCGAGACGCCCGGGATGAAGGGCCTCGACCTGCTGGCGCGGCTGCGGGCCTACGACGCGGCCACCTCGGTGGTGGCGCTCGCCTCGCGCCACGACCCGGAGCAGGCCGAGGAGGCGTTGGCCCTCGGGGCGGTCAACTACCTGCACAAGCCCATCGACCCGCAGGACCTGCGCTTCCTGCTGGACCGCCTCTACCGGGCGCTGCGCGAGGAGTACGACACCCGGGAGATGCTCGCCCTGGTGGAGGAGCGCACCGTGCGCCTGAGCCTGCCGAGTTCCCCCGAGGTCCTCGCCAAGGCCGTCGCGTACCTCGCGCGGGAGCTGGTGCGCAGCTACGGCGAGAAGGCCGTGGCCCAGACCGAGATCCGCCTCGCCCTGTACGAGGCCCTGGCCAATGCGCTGGAGCACGGCAACCTCGAGATCAGCTTCGACGAGAAGTCCGCCGCCATGCTCGACCCCAACGGCATCGAGACGCTCATCCGGGCCCGCCTGGCCGAGCCGCGCCTCAAGGACCGGCGCATCCACATCACGGCCGTCTACGCCCCGACGGAGATCCGGTACACCATCCGCGACGACGGCCCGGGCTTCGACCCCCAGGCCGAACTCCAGAAGCCCCTGGCCGACACGAGCGCGCTGCACGGCCGCGGGATCACCCTGATCCGCCACTACATGGACGAGGTGGCCTGGACGGAGGGCGGGCGGGCCATCCTCCTGTCCAAGCACATCCCGCCGCCGGCCCCACCCTCCGCCTAGGCGGGGGGCCGGATCAGCCCAGCAGCACCGGGCGCTCGCCGGGCCAGACCCGGAAGGGCGCCGCCTCGATCACCTTGAAGAGCAGGCGCCGGACGACCTTGCGCCCGGGCGCGAAGGCATCGAGCCAGCGGCGGATGTGCGCCAGCCCCGGGCCGTCCTCCTCGGCGCCCAGGAACTCCACGTCCAGGCGCACGCCGTCCCGGGCGCGCGGGTCCATGATGGGATCCAGCACCAGCAGGCGCGCCCGGCCGTTCACCCGCAGGTTGCGGAAGGTGTTCCCGCTGACCTGGTCCTCCTCGCCGCCGGCCACGTGACCCTCGGGAGTGAACCCGGGGCGATGAGGATGCACATCTCGGGGGCCCCCTGGCGATCGATGGAGGCCAGGATGGTGATGGCGGTACGCCGGTCGAGGAACTCGCGCGCGCGGGTCAGGGGATCGTCCATCCGCCGCGCAAGATACCCCCCGCGCCAAGCCCGCCCACCCAGGGAACGGGGTCCCTGGCGGCTCCGGCCCCCGCGCCGTGGGGACCGGCTCCGACCCCGGGCCCGGGCCTCCAGGGATTCCATGTCCTTGCGCCGGCCCCTGGGTATCCTGCTTCGTTCATGCCATCGCTCGGGGCGTAGCGCAGTTTGGTAGCGCGCCTGGTTCGGGACCAGGAGGTCGGAGGTTCGAATCCTCTCGCCCCGACCAGTTAATGAGGGGGGCGGAGCCCCCCTCGGAGCTCACCATGGACGCGGGGCGCGATGCGCCCCGCCTCCATGAGTTCGCTCTGACCCCCG
>JAPKHB010000231.1 GCA_026647295.1 Planctomycetota bacterium
GGAGTATGCTGCGGCGCCGATGGCTGAACCGACCGATCCCCTGCGCGCGCCGCTCCCCGCGCCGCGGCCGCCGCCCGGGGCCGGGGACCCGGGGGAGTTGCTGCGTCGGCTGCCGGCCGTGGGGGCGCTGCTCGAGGCGCTCGCCCCCGGCGACCGGGCCCTGGCACCGCACGAGGAGTGGGGCGAGGAACTGCGCCAGGCCTTGAGCGAGGTGCGGGCCCGCGTGCGGGCTGGAAGCCTCGGGCCCGTCGCGCTTGCGCAGGCGGGCTCCGCGGACGCGCTGTGCGCCGCGGCGCGCCGCCGCATCCAGCGCCGGCGCGACCCCGGCTGCGTGCGGGTCGTCAACGCCACCGGCGTGGTGCTGCACACCAACCTGGGCCGCGCGCCCATGCCCCCCGCGGCCGTGGAGGCCCTTGCGCGCCACGCGCCCGGCTACGCGCTGCTCGCGGCCGACGCGGAGGGCGGCGAGCGGTCGCCGCGCGAACGGCACGTCGAACGCCTGCTGCGCCGCCTGGTCGGCAGCGAGGCGGCCACGGTCGTGAACAACAACGCGGCCGCCACGCTGCTCGCCCTGGCGGCGCTCGCCGAGGGGCGCGAGGTGGTCGTGGCCCGCGGCCAACTCGTCGAGATCGGCGGCGCCTACCGCATCCCCGAGGTGATGGAGCAGTCCGGCGCGGTGCTGCGCGAGGTCGGCACGACGAACCGCGTCCACCTGCGTGACTACGAGCAGGCCATCAACGAGCGCACGGCCCTGCTGATGCGGGTCCACACCTCCAACTACCGCATCGAGGGCTTCCACGGCGAGGTGCCGCTGGAGGCGCTCGCGGGGCTCGCGCGCGCCTACGGGATCGCGCTCGTGGACGACCTGGGCAGCGGGGCCCTGGTGCCGCTGGGGGCCCAGGGCGTGCCGGGGGAGGAACCGCTGATCCGCCAGAGCCTCGAGGCCGGCGCGGACCTCGTCACGGCGTCGGGCGACAAGTTGATCGGCGGCCCCCAGATGGGCCTCCTGCTCGGCACCCGCGAGATGGTGGCCCGCGTGCGGGCGCATCCGCTGTACCGCGCGGTGCGCTGCGACAAGCTCACGCTGATCGCGATGGAGGCGACGCTACGCCTCTTCCTGGACCCGGCCTCGCTGCCGCGCACGCACCCCACCTACGCGATGCTGACCGCCGGGCGCGAGGCCCTCGGCGAGCGCGCCCGGGCCCTGGCCGCGCGCCTGGCCCCGGCCGCGGCCGCGCACGGCCTCGCGGTCGCCGTCGCCGACGCGGCCGACGCCGTGGGCGGCGGGGCGCTGCCGACGGTCGAGCTGCCCGGCGCCGCCGTGCGGCTCGCCCACCCGGCGCTGGAGGCCGGCGAACTCGCCCGGCGCCTGCGCCACGCGCCCACGCCCGTCTTCAGCACCGTGCGCGACGCGGCGGTGTGGCTCCACCTGCGCACGCTGCTCCCGGGCGACGAGGAGGCGGTCGTGGCGGCCGTGTCGGGGGCCCTCGCCGCGCCCCCCGCGCCCGAGCCCCCCGAGGGGCCCCGATGAGCCCCGCCGCCGAGCGCGTCCGGCTCACCCGCTTCGCCAGCGCCGGCGGGTGAGCGGCCAAGGTCGACAAGGCCCGCCTGGAGGCCTTGTTGGGTCCGGTCCGGATCCCCCCCCATCCGCAGGTGCTGGTCGGCTCGGCGACGGGCGACGACGCGGGCGTGGTGCGCCTCTCGGCGGACCTCGCCCTGGTCCAGACCGTGGACTTCTTCCCGCCGATGGTGGACGACCCCTACGACTTCGGCCGCGTGGGCGCCGCCAACAGCCTCTCCGACGTGTACGCGATGGGCGGCGTGCCGGTCTCGGCGGTGTGCGTCCTGGCGCTGCCGCCCGGCCTGCCCGACGCGGCGCCGGCGGCGATCCTACAGGGGGCGGTCGACACGCTGGAGCGCGCCGGCTGTCCGCTCGTCGGCGGCCACACGGTGAAGGACGTGGAGGTCAAGTTCGGGCTCTGCGTGACCGGCACGGTGCACCCCGGCCGCATCGCGACCAACGCGGGCGCGCGCCCCGGCGACCGCCTCGTGCTGACCAAGCCGCTGGGCAGCGGGTACCTGTGCACGGCGCTCAAGCGGGGGGTCCTCGACCCAAAGGAGGTGCGGGCGCTGGTCGAGGTGATGGCGGCCCTCAACCGGGACGCCGCCGAGGCCATGAACGAGGTCGGGGTCCACGCCGCGACCGACATCACCGGCTTCGGGCTGCTCGGGCACGGCCTGGGCATGGCGGCCGCCTCGGGGGTCACGCTGCGCATCCGGGCCGAGGCCGTCCCGCTGCTGGCGGGCCTCGCGCGCCACGCGACCGAGGAGAACACCTGCGGGGGCCTTGGGCGCAACCTGGAGTACGCCGAGGGGCGCGTCGCCTGGGGCCCGGTGGCCGCGCTCCTGCGCGGCGCCCTGGCCGATCCCCAGACCTCCGGGGGGCTCCTCATCGCCGTCCCGGCCGCCCGCGCCGACGCGCTGCTCGCGGCGCTCGAACGCCGCGGCGTCGCCCCGCGCGCCCTGGTCGGCGAGGTGCTCGAACGCGGCGGGCACCCCCTTGAGGTGGTGTAGCCGGGCCGGCGCTGGCGCCGCGGGGCTGGCGGCGGGGCGCGCCCCTGGGTATGGGAGGCGGTCGTGACCTCCCTGGTGGAACTGGAAGCGCAGTTCGCGGCCCTGGCGGGGGACAGCGACCTGGACGCGCCCGCGCGCGCCCCGCGCCTTGCGGCGCTGGAGGGCCGCGTCGAGGCCTGGCTCGCCGGGCGCGGGGAGACCGGGCTGGACCGCGCGCTCGGGGCCGCCGCGCGCTGGCGCGCCGCGGCCCGGGCCCGCGGACGCACGGAGGCCGCGGCGCTCGCCGACGAGTGGATCGCCGGGCGCCTCTTGCGCGCGGCGCAGGAGTGGCGGGACCGCGCCCCCGACCCCGCGGCGGCGTCCGCGTGGCTCGAACACCTGGAGGCCGGCCGCGCCCTCGACCTGCTGGCGCTGCGCCTGGGCGCCGCGCCCGAAGGGCCGCTGCCGCTGGACACGGACCGCGCCGCGGCCCAGGCCGCGGCGGCCGCGGCGCTGGGCCGCGCGCCGCTGGACGCGGCGGCGGCCGCGGCCTGGGCCCAGCGCCTCGCCGACGAGGCGGACGCCGCGCTGATCGCGCTGGACGACCTCGACCCCGCCCGCGGGGTGCGCCACCTCGCCCTCCACCTGGGCCACCTCACGTGGTTCTGCGGCGCCGTCCCGCTGGAGCGCGCCGCCGCCCGCCGCGTGCACCGCCGGGTGCGCCGCCTGCGCGTCGAGCACCAGGAACGCGCACTCCAGGCGCGGCTGGAGGCGCGCTACGGCGCGGCGCGGGTGGCCCGGGGCGAACGCCTGGTGGTCGCGCTGATCTTCTTCGTGCTGGGCGCCCTGCTCGTCGAGTCGCTCTTCGACCTGCCGCGCGGCGTGCGCATCGCCCTGGCCGTGGCCGACACCCTCGCGTGCAGCGTGTTCCTGGCGGAGTTCTTCACGAAGTTGCGCTTTGTGACCGGCCGGGCTGCGTGGTTCGGGCGCCACGTGCTGATCGACCTGCTGCCCTCGATCCCCTTCGGCCTGCTCGTCCTGCACGACCTCGCCGTGGACAAGACCCGCGCGGCGCGTGCGCTGCGCCTGCTGCGGCTCACGCGCGCGGCCCGGTACCTGCGGGTGCTGCTGCCCGTCGTGCGGCTCGTGCGTGCCTTTGGCTTCCTCGTGCGCGGCGTGGACCGGCTCGCCCGGCGCTTTGCGCCCTGGATGAACCAGGAGGTGATCCTCTTCCCCAACCGCGCCGAGCGCCTCGAGGCCGCCAGGCGGCCGCCGGCGGAGCGCGCGCGGGCCTGGCGCCTCTGCCAGGCCATCGAGGCCGAGTGGGAGGGGCTCCTGGACGCGGCCCCGGCGCCGGCCGCGCCGCAGGTGATCCAGGCCCGCCTGGGCGCGCTCGATGCCCCGCCGCCGGCGCCTCCGGGGCGCCCGGGCGCGCCGCCGGGCGGGGCCCCGCCCGCCCCCCACGCCGCGCCGCGCGCGCTCCTGGCCGAGACGCTGTTCGAGCGGCTCGACGCCGTCACGCCGGCCGAACTGCAGGCCGAACTCGGCGCCCCGACGCTCGCGCGCCTGGCCCGCACCGTGCGCACCTTCGCCCGCTGGCCGCTGCGCTGGTTGCCCGTGATCCGGCGCTACGCGCCCCGGCTGGGCCCGGGCCTCGATGACGCCGAGGTGGTGGCCGCGGCCGCGTGGCGCGCGGCCGCGGAGTTCCGCCGCCACCACGACCGCTGGCTGTGGGTGGCCGACCTGTACGGCACCGTCACGCCCGCGGAGTTCGTGGACCGGGTCGGCACGACGATGATGCGCTCCTCGGTGCGCCCGGCCTGGCGGCTCACGGTGTTCGGCGGGGTGTACCTCCTGGTCCAGGGGCTGTTGCGCTCGCTCGGCCACGTGGACGCCCTGGCCTGGTTGAGCCTGATGCTGCGCAACGTCGTCGGCACGACGCTGGTCGTCCTGGGCGCGGTGTGCTTTGCGGTGCTGGGCGTGGGCTGGTGGCTCAAGCGCCTGGCCGGGCAGGCCACCTTCTTCTACGAGCAGACCGCGCACGCGCAGTTCCTGGCCCTGATGGAGGCCGTGAAGGGCCGATTCCTCGCCCGCGACGCGGGCGCCTTCGATGCGCGCGTCCTCGCGCCGGAGGCGGCCCTGGGCCTCCTGCCCGGGGGGCCCGACGCCCCCGCGTGCCGGCAGCGCTTCGAGGGCCGCGTGCGCGACTGGCTCGTGGCGGCGCCGGCGCCGGGCGGCGCCGGGGTGGACGGGGCGCTGGAGCGCTGCGTCCTGCTCTACCGCGACGCGCTGGACGGCGCGCTGTTCTGCGAGTCCGACCACCGGACGACGCTCCAGTTCCTCGGCAACCCGGCGCTGCGCCAGTTGCGGGCGGCGTCGTGGTGCTTCGGCCCGGCCGACCAGCGGGCGCTCGTGCGCCTGGACCTCTCGCGCCCCCGCGGGTCGCTGCGGGGGCCGTACCTCTGGTTTGGCTTCGTGGCCCGGGCGATGGCGCAGTCGGTGGGGCGCCTCCTGGTGGAGTACAACCGCAACGCGATCCCCCGGGCGGAACTCGACCTGGCGCCGGCCGCCGAGCGCGAGCGCTTCGAGGCCTGGCTGGGCGAGTCGGCCGGCGCCGCCGCGGCCCGGCGCGAGCGCCTCGCCGCGCAGGGGGCCGGCTACCTCACGACCCACTTCACGGCGCTGCACTTCCTGGACGACGACCCGGAGCGCGACGCCGAGGTGGCCGGGCGCTTCGGCCCGGCCGTGTGCGCGCGCCTCGAACGCGACCGCCGGCTGCTCTTCCGGCAGGTGTTCGGCACCTGGCCCCGGCACCGGGGCCCCCTGGCGCGCCGCTCGCTCAACCTCTACCGCCTCTACGGCGAGTGGCTCGCGGGCGGGCGCGCGCTGCTGATCCCGTTGCGCGTGCTGGGCCGCACGCTGGGCGCCACGGGGCGCGTGCTCGCCTTCCTGGCCCGGGCGGTGGGGGAGGTGCGGGCGCCCCGCCGGGGCATCGACCCCGGCGAGGCCGAACTCTCCGACTTCAGCGCCGCGCGGCGCAAGGTGGACCGGATGCGCGGGCCGGTGGCGCTCGCCCTGGTGCACGCGCGGGCCCGCCTGGACGCCGAGTACCTCGGCGTCGGCCTGCCCGGCCTCGCGCCGTGCGGCGCCCCGACGGTCGACGCGGACCTGGACTTCGTGGGGGCCCGCGGCGCGACGCGGCGCGCCGTCGCCGCCGAGCGCGACCGGGCCGAGGCCGAGATGCGCCGCCTGGCCGACCGGCTCGACCACGGCCTGCTCGACCGCGTGGCCGGCCGGGTCGGGGTGCCGGCCGGGCGCCTGGGCGTGGAGCACCGCCGCGCGGTGGCGGTCGCCTGGCGCGCCGACCTGCGCGGCGTGCGCTCGCTGCTGGGCGGGGAGGAGGCGCTGCGCGCGCTGGCCCGCGCGGCCGCGCGCCGGCCGCGCGCGCGGGCGTTTCCGCTCCCGCGCCTTGCGCTGCGCCGGGCGGCGCGCCGCTTCGCCCGCCGCGCCGGCCTTGCGCCCGCCGAGCGCCGGGCGCTCTGGCCCGCGCTCGTCGCCGATGCGGGCGGTGCGCGCCGGGCCCTGTTCGCCCTCGACCGCTTCGGCCTCGAGGGCGCCCGCGAGGAGGGCGAGGCGCGCCTGGCCGACCTGCTGCGCCACCCGGCCCGCCTCACCGAGCAGATCGTGACCCTGCGCGCCGTCCACACCCTGGCGCTGCTCGACCTGCTGACCTACCGGGAACACGTCTATCGCCTCGGCCGCTATGCCGCGAGCGGCCACGGCCAAGCCGTGGCAGGAACATTCTACGCCAACGAAAGTGTTCCACCCTCGACTGCGCCGAGGTTTCTGAA
>JAPKHB010000232.1 GCA_026647295.1 Planctomycetota bacterium
GCGAACGGCGTCGGGGGCACGTACGCGTAGCCCAGCACCTCGTGCGTGCCGAACGGCAGCCGCCGGCCGTGCGCGAGGTCGCCCCGCGCCTCGACGACCAGCGCGAGGTGCACCAGCGCTTCGTAGTGGTCCGGGTCCAGGTACAGCGCCCGCGTGAGCGCGCCCTCCACCTCGGCGTCGCGCCCGCTCGCGCCCAGCACCGCGGCGAGCGCGCAGAAGAGCGCGGGGCTCGGCGGGCACGTCGCGCGCGCGTGTTCGAGGCGGGCGAGCGCGCCGGCGAGGTCGCCCGCGTTCGCCCGGCGCAGCGCCCCGGCCACGGGGTCCTCCGCGTCCGGGTCCGGGGCCCACCCCGCGCGGCGCGGGGGCTCGGGAGGGTGGGGCCCGGCCGCGGGGGGCGGGTGCGCGGTGCGCGGCTCCGCCGGCGCGCCCGGCGGGCGCGGGCCGCCCACCGGAGCCGCCGCGGGAGCCGGCGCCGGGTCCGCCGCGGGGGCCGGTGGGCCGGGGCGCCGCTCGAGCGCGAAGGTCTCCGGCTCTGGGGCGCCGCCGAAGGCCGCCGCGCGGGCCGGCTCCACCTCGGCGTGGCCCACGAAGAGCAGGCCGTGCCCGGCCAGCGCGGCGTGCACGCGCGCCAGCAGCCGCGCCCGGGCCGCGGGCTGGAGGTAGATCAGCACGTTGCGGCAGAACACCGCGTCGTAGGCGCCCGGGGGTGCCGCCAGCACGAGCCGGTGCAGGTTGGCCACCGCGAAGCGCACGCGCGCGGTGCGCAGGGCCGGGCCCACCCGCCAGCGGCTGCCGTCGGGCTCGAACCAGCGCGCCAGCCGCTCGGGGGCGAGGTCGCGGAGCGCGCGCCCGCCGTAGCAGCCGGCCTTTGCGCGCGCGATCGCGGCCGGGCTCACGTCCAGGGCCTCCACCTCGAAGTCCGGGGGGGCCAGGCCCGCCTCGCGCAGCGCGATCGCGATCGACCAGCCCTCCTCCCCCGTGCTGCACGCCAGCGAAAGCACGCGCACGGGGCGCGCGGGCCGGCGCCGCCGCCAGGCCCGGGCGCGCTCGCCCAGCAGCCGGAACGAGGCGGGATACCGGAAGAACCAGGTCTCGTGCACGACGAGCAGTTCGACCAGGCGCTCCAGCGCCGCCGCGTCCCCGGCCAGGCGCCGCGCGTGCGCCGCGGGGTCGGCCAGGCCCAGTTCCGCCCGCTGCTCGCGCAGGCGGGCCCGCACGAGGGGCAGCCCGAGCGCGGCGAGGTCCAGGCCGGTGCGCTCCTCGACCAGGGCCGCGGCGGGGTCGCGCATCAGCCCCCCTCCTCGGGCTGGGCCAGGGCCTCGAGCAGCGCGGCGGGCACGAGTTCGTCCACGCGCACGAGTTGCACCAGGCCGCCGTCGTGGCGCAGGATGCGGCCCAGGCCCACGACCCCCTCGGTGCGCGGCCCCGGGTGGCTCCCGGCGGCGCGCGGGTCGAGTTCGGCCACGCGGGTCACGTCCTGGGCCAGCAGGCCCACAAAGCGCGCGGCCTCCTGGCCGGGGGCGATCCCCGCCCCGTCGGCCGCGCGGTCGCAGACCAGGATGCGGTTGGCCAGCCGCTCGGGGCAGGGCGTGCCGAGGAAGAGCCGGCACAGGTCCAGGACCGGCACCACGCGCCCCCGGTAGTCGATCACGCCCGTGAGCGCCGGCGGCGCCCCCGGCACCGGGCGCGGCCGGATCCCCGGCACGACCTCCACGACGGCGGCGGTGCGCACGCCGTAACGTTCGTCGCCGGCGCGGAACACGACGGCGCGCACGGGCGGTCAGTCCTCCAGCTTGAAGGTCGCGAGTTGCACGTTGAGTCCGTCGGCCGCGCTGCGCAGTTCGTCGGCCGCGGCCGTGAACTCCTTGAGCGACAGCACCGTCTGCTGGACGCTCTCGGTGAGCGCGTGCATGGCGTCGTTGATCTGCGAGGCGCCCTGCGCCTGGCTGCTCATGCCGTCCTTGACGGACGCGAAGCGCTCGGTCGTCTGCTCGACCAGACCCAGGATCTCGGCCAGGTCCTGGGAGACCTCCGCGACGTCTTGGACCGTGTGGCGCACGCGGTCGGCGAACTTGTCCATCTCCATCACGCCCGCCGAGACGGCGCTCTGCATCTCGCCCACGGTGCGCTCGATGTCGAGCGTCGCCGCCGCCGTCTGGTCGGCCAGGCGGCGGATCTCGCGCGCCACCACGAGGAAGCCGCGCCCGTACTCCCCGGCCTTCTCGGCCTCGATGGCGGCGTTCACGGAGAGCAGGTTGGTCTGGTCGGCCACCTTGGTGATGGTGGTCACCACGGTCGAGATCTCGCCGGCCTTCTCGTTGATCCCCGCCAGCTTCTCGCTGATGGAGGCGGAGCTCTGCTGGAGTTGCTCCATGGTGCGGCCCATCGCCGCCAGACCCTGACGCCCCTTGGAGGCGTGGCCGGCGGAGGTGGTGGCCGCGCGGCTCAACTCGTCCATCGTGTGCAGCAGTTCGGCGCCGGTGGCGTGGATCTCCTGCACGGCCGCGGCGATCTCGGTCGTGCTGGCGCCGAAGGCCTGCACCGTGGACTCCTGCTCGCGGCTCGTCGCGGCCATCTGGGTCGAGGTGGAGGTGAGTTGCACGCTGGAGCGGCGGACCGCCTTGACCAGGTCGGCGATCTTGCCGATGAAGCGGTTGATCCAGTGGGCGAGTTGCCCGCACTCGTCCCCGGTGTCGACCTCGACGCGCCGGCAGAGGTTGGCCTCGGACTCGGCCAACTCCCGCATGCGCGCGATCAGGCGCTCGAGCGAGACGACGACCGTGCGCAGCACGAGGGCCCCCACGAGGCCGATGCCCAGCACGACGGCCACCGCGACCCAAAGCGCGGTGCGCCGGCCCTCCTCCACGGCCAGGGTGGCGCGGGCCTCGTCGGCCTCGACCTGGCCCTTGGCGGTCGCGACGGCCTGCCGGACGGCCTCGCGGTGGGCGACGTACAGCGGGAGCAGTTCGGTGCGCAGGACCTCGGCCGCCTCCGCGGGCGACCGGGCCACGGCCGGCAGGAAGTGCGTGTCCACCTTGGCGAAGAACGCCTCGGCCGGCGGCTCGGAGCGCTCGACCAGGGGCCCGTAGACGGGGTCGGACGGCCCCAGCCGGCCCCGCCAGAAGACCGTCCGGTCCTTGTACTCGTTGCG
This sequence comes from Planctomycetota bacterium, assembly GCA_026647295.1. Classification (GTDB taxonomy): domain Bacteria; phylum Planctomycetota; class PLA2; order PLA2; family JAEUHO01; genus JAPKHB01. Next base: position 3,152 of record JAPKHB010000232.1, read on the forward strand.
CGCGGCGTGCAGGCGCAGCACGAGGTCGTCGCGGCGCGTGGGATCCTCCTCGGCCGCGATCCGGAAGCAGAGCAGGAAGGGCTCGACGATGAACTTGGGCGGCGGGAGGATGTCGGCGATCAACTGCTGGCGCTGGCTCACGTCGCGGTAGATCTCGCCGTTGACCATCACGCGGTCCAGCACGCCGCGCGCCACCACCATCAGGGCGCCGTAGCCCGCGAGGAACACGAGCCCGACCAGGAGGAAACGCCGCCGGAAGCCCCAGTGGCGGATGCCCGCGCCGCGACTGCCCATGGTCCACGCTCCTCGCCGGGGGTCCGGGCCGAGTGTACCAGCCGGGCGCCCGCCCCCCGTCCGGCGTCCGCCCCGCGCGCGGGGCTACTGCCCGTGCAGGTAGGCGAGGCTCGGGATCTTGTAGGTCGCGGCGATGCGGCGGTCGAGCCGCTCGCGCTCCTCGGCGAGGATCACGTAGTCGGCCTCCACGCCCTCGAAGCGAAACACGTGGAAGCGGCCCTCGGGCGTGGCCAACGCCTTGGGCACGTCGGCGAGCTCGGTCACGCGGAGGCCGTTCACGCTCTCGACGGGGACGTGCTGGATCCAGTCGTAGCCCTTGTTGGCCTCGTCCTTGAAGAGCCGGTCGGCGTACACGACGCGCCGCCGGCCCTCGAGCGGCTCCCACTCGGCCCGTTCGCGGTAGCGGCGCAGGATCACGCCGCCCGGCGACCGCGAGATCGGGGAGTCGGCCGTGAGTTCGAGCAGCACGAGCCCGCCGACCACGAGGTATTGGGGCCGGCGGTCGTCGCCGCGCTCGGGCACCAGGGCCTCGTCGGGCGCCAGCGCCACGAGCGGGAACTCCACGCCGACCTCCTGCCCCTCGCGCAGCACCCGCGCCGCCACCGTCTCGCCGGCGGGACGCCGCCCGCGCCACAGCCACGCCGAGTCGAGCCGGCCGTGCACCTCGTGCACGAACTTGCCCTCGTCGTCCAGGTCGTAGCCGTCCAGCGCCAGCAGCACGTCGCCCTCCCGCAGCACGCCGTGGCCCGTGCGGCCCGCCACGACGCGCTGCACCGCGAGCCCGTGGTGGTCGTCGGTCATGCGGTGGAACTTGCGCAGGTCGGCGCGCAGCATCGGCTGCAGCCAGGGCCCGGGCCCCGGCGCCGTCCGGTAGGTCCCGCCGGCGGCGGGGTCGCCCGAGAACGCGCCCAGGTAGGCCTCCAGCGTCTCGACCGAGTACAGCGTGGCCTGCTGGCGGCTGCCCCACGCGCTCACCACGAGGCCCACCAGCCGCCCGTCGCGCACGGCGATCTGGCCGTCGCCCGAGTCCGACAGCGCCGTCTTGACCAGGATCTGGAGCGCGCGGGCGCTCGTGAAGGCGCGCAGCACGCGGGCCTCGTAGCGCTCGGGGAGGTTGTCGGCCCCGAGCTGGTGCAACTCGAGTTCCTCGTCCAGGCGCACCGGGGGCCCGAAGGCGATCGGCGCGAGCGCCGCCCGCAACTGCGGGTCGTCGTAGGCGACCAGCGCGAGCCCCAGGCCCGGGTCGGCGTGCAGCAGCCGGGCCGGGTAGCGGCGGGCGCTGTTGGCGATGGAGACCTCGACCATGCGCTGGTCCTCCACCGTGGAGGCCTTGCACAGGATCACGCCCTCGCGGATCACCACGCCCCGCTCCATGCGGGTGCGCTCGTCGTACAGGCGCCAGGGGGAGGTGCGCTCGTAGCCCTGGGCCGTCACGTGCAGGCGCACCATCGCGGCGCGCAGCCGGGGGGCGTGGTCTTCCTCGGCGCGCGCCCGGGGGGCGCCGAACGCAAGGAAGAGCAGGCCGAGCCCGAGCAGGCCGGGGGCCCCGCGGGCCAGCGCACGGGGACGGAGGGTGGAGAGGGGGCGGCGCGAGGTGCGGGAACCGGGAGGGGCGGGGCGGGGCACGGTCACTTCTTCCCTTCGACGTAGCGATCCTCGGGGATCTGGTACTGCTGCAGGATCTCCGGGTGGACCCGGCGCAGGGTGGGCATGTCCAGGATCAGCGGGGGGACGTTCACGCCCTCGAACTCGATCCGGATCATCTCGGCCGGGGAGCCTTCGATCAACGCCACGAACTCGCAGAAGTCGTTGGGCACCTTGCCGTCCACGCTGGCCACGATCGCGTCCGAGTAGCCCACGTAGCGCGTGCTCTCGTGCGGCAACACCCGGCTCAGGAGCACGAGTTGCTCGCGCGTCCGGCCCTCCTCGGCCACCGTGCGGTAGTACTGCTGCATGTAGTAGGAGATGTCGTTGCTGGAGCCCCAGCCCAGGTAGTTCTGCGTGAGGGGTACGAAGAGGTAGCCCCCCAGCACCAGGTACTCGGGACGGCGGTCGTACTCGTTGCGCTGCTGCATCCGGGCCCCCCAGGCCTTGAGGGGGACCTCGACGTCCATCGGCCGGCCGCCGCGCAGGATGGTCAGGACGACCGTCTCGCCGATCTGCTTGTTCTCGACGATCCACGTGAAGTCGAAGAACTCGTCCCCCTCCTTGACGGTGCCGTCGCTCTCGATGGGCACGCCGTCGATGGCCAGGAGCACGTCGTTCTTCTGGAGCAAGCCCCAGCAGGACGCGTAGGGCAGCGGCTTGAGCACGACCACCCCCTGCTCGTTGCCCTCCGGCACGCCGAGGAAGGCCCGGTGCGTGGCGTTCTCCAGGTTCGCCGTGTAGATGCCCAGCTCCGGATAGCCGTCGTAGCGGTCGTCCTCGATGTCCACGAGGAAGTGCTCGATCACGGAGGGCGGGATCATGTAGCCGATGTTCTGCGAGAAGAACATCCCCTGGAACGCCACGCCCACGACCTTGCCGTCGCGCAGGACCGGCCCGCCGCTGTTGCCGGGGTTGATCGCGGCGTCGGTCTGGATCGTGAGGTGCTCGTCGGCGTTGCTGTGCACGTAGGTGCGCATCTCGATGCGCGACACGACGCCCTGGGTGATGCTCAACCGCGAGCCGCCGGTCGGGTAGCCGATCGTGAGGACGGTGTCGCGCAGCTGCGGGCGCTCGGCGATCTCGAGCGGCTCCATCCCCTCCCAGAACGTCTCGTCGTCCACCGTGATGGCGGCGAGGTCGCAGTCGTGCCCCACGAAGAGCACGCGCGCGGGGTAGCGCTTCACGCGGTCGGACCGCTTGACGAGCAGGTGGCGCGCGTCGGCCACCACGGTGCGCACGCGTCTCAGCCGGCCGGCCACGACTGCTGCCAACTGGCCGGGCTCTGCTTTGCGTAGTTACACCT
>JAPKHB010000233.1 GCA_026647295.1 Planctomycetota bacterium
GATCATGAACAACGACATCGCGTCGTATCATGAGACGACGGCGGAGGATTTGACTCTGTATGAGTGGTGGTACTCGACCTCGAGCGGCTGGGCGGCCGGACCGAGGGCCATCTCGATCTTCTCGGCCCGCCCGCCGTCGGCCAGGTTCCAGGGCGAAGCCGCCCGCGCGGCGCAGGCGGCCAGGGCCGCGGGCAGGGTCAGCACCAGGGAGACGCGCGCCGCCGTTCGGAGCATGGGGACCTCCTCTGCGGGCCCCAGCCTACGGCTGTCGTGCCGCGGCGGGCAAGGGGGTGGCCCCGCCGGGGGGGCGGGGACCGGTCGGCGGCGCGGCCCGGAGCCCCAAAAATGCCGGCGGCCGGGACGTTGCGTCCCGGCCGCCAGCGGATCGGACCAGGCCGTGTTGCGGGCCGGTCTACCAGCGGTCGCGACCGCCGCGGAAGCCACCGCCTCCGCCGCCGCCGCCGCCGCCGCCGCGCCGCTCGCCGCCCTCACGGGGCTTGGCGATGTTGACCTTGAGGCTCCGGCCCCCCAGTTCGCGTCGGTCCATGCCCTGGACGGCGGCCTGCGCCTCCGCCTCGGTGCTCATCTCGACGAACGCAAAGCCGCGGGGGCGGCCGGTGTCACGGTCCATGATCATGGCCACGCTCTCCACGGTGCCGAACTGGGAGAACGCCTCGCGCACGTCGTCCTCCCCGCTCTGGAAGGAGAGGTTGCCGACATACAGCTTCTTCTGGGACATACTCGTACGAATCCTCGCTCGATGCCTTGCCTCGGGCTTGCGCCCGGGGTCTTCGGACTCTTCTGTTGTGGTTCTGTTTGGGGATGGTCATTCCCGATGCCGAGCGCGAAGCAACGGGATGACGAAACGCCAACCCAGAACCCACCGCGAGCGAGATCAGGTCTGATTGGCTAGCAGCCTACCCCAAGTCGGGCGGGCCGGGGGGGAAATCCGGGGGCCGGTCAACCGCCCGTCGGCCGTGAAACCCGCCGGGGGCGCTGGGGGTACCTCCCGACGAAGCATCCCTGGCAGGAGGTCCCATGGCCCGCTCCCACCTCTTCCCCTGGCTCCTGGGGGTCGCCCTGGCCTTGGCCTTGGGCCTCCTCGCCCTGCGCACCGGCGACCTGGCCCGGCGGCTGGACGCGCTGGAGACGGCGCCGCGCGCGGGGGGCGTTCCCCCCGCCGGCCCTGGCCCCTCGGACCCGGGTCCCCATCCGGCGGGCGCCGGCGCAGGGGAGCCCGGCCTCCTGGGGGCCGGGGGGGCGCGCCGGCTGGCCGAGGTCGCGGCGGGGATCGAGGCGCTCGGGGCGCGGCTGGCCGCGCTCGAGGAGCGGCCTGGCGCGGCGCCGGCCGCCTTCGACCCGGCCGCGCCCGACTTCGTGGAGGGGGTCCGGCGCGTGGCGCTGCGTCTGGCGCAGGAGGACGTCGCCTTCCGCCTCGCGCTGGCCACGGCCGACCGCACCCGCCTGGGGAAGGATCCGCCGTTCGCCCGGCTCGCCAAGGCGTTGGAACTGGACGCCGCCCAGGAGGACCGCTTCCGCAAGGGCATCCAGGGGATCCAGGCCGAACTGTTCCAGGTGCTCTCCGAGCCGCGCGACGACGGCGTGGCCCCGCTGGAGCGCCTCCAGGAGGCCGAGGGCCTGCCCCCGGCCGATCCGCGCCGGGCGCAGCTCTTCGTGGAACTCTTCACCCAGGCGATCCCGGGCAGCGACGAGACCTACCTCGAACGCGCCACGGCCCTGGCGGCCGGCTTCCGGGCCCGCGCGCGCGAGTGGCTCTCGGTGCGCCAGCAGGAACTGCTGGACGCGGTCGAGGTGAACCTCTTCGAGGTCAAGTTCGACTGACGCGCCCACGGCCCCCCGGCCCGCCCTCGACCTGGCCGTCCTGCTGGTGCGGATAGCGGTGGTCGTGGGGGGGCAGGAAGGTCTCCTTCACCGTGCGCGGGGCCACCCAGCGCAGGAGGTTCTGCACTCCGCCCGCCTTGTCGTCCGTGCCCGAGGCGCGGGCGCCCCCGAAGGGCTGCTGGTTGACCACCGCACCCGTGGGCTTGTCGTTGATGTAGAAGTTGCCCGCGGCGTGCCGCAGGCGCCGGGCCATCGCCTCCACGGCCAGCCGGTCCTGCGCGAAGACCGCGCCCGTGAGGCCGTAGGGGCTCCCCTCGTCGCAGGCGGTCAGCGCCTCGTCGAGCCGCGCGTCCTCGTAGACGTGCACCGAGAGGACCGGGCCGAAGATCTCCTCCCGCATGGTCACGAAGCCCGGGTCCTCGCACTCCACGATCGTGGGGCGGATGAACCACCCCTGCGTGCGGTCGGCGTCGCCGCCGCACAGGATCCGCGCGCCGTGGCGGGCCTTTTCGACGTACCCGCGGATCTCCTCGAAGGCCTGCTCGTGGATCACGGCGCATAGGAAGTTGCGGAACTCCGCCGGGTCGCCCATGGCGAGGGACTCGGTGCGCGCCACCAGGTCGTCGCGCAGCGCCCTCCACAGCGAGCGCGGCACGTACATCCGGCTGGCGGCCGAGCACTTCTGCCCCTGGTACTCGAACGCCCCGCGCACCGCCGCCACGGAGACGGCCGTCACGTCGGCGGAGGGATGGACGAAGATGAAGTCCTTCCCGCCCGTCTCGCCCACGATGCGGGGATAGGACCGGTAGCCGTCCAGGCCCTGGGCGATCTGCTTCCACAGCCCGTTGAACACCGCCGTGCTCCCCGTGTAGTGCACGCCGGCGAAGTCGGGCTGGGACAAAAGTTGGGCCGTGATCGCGCGCGGGCTGCCGGGGATGAACTGGATCACGCCCGGCGGCAGGCCCGCCTCGTGCAGCACGCGCATCACCTGATAGTTGCTGAACACCGCCGCGGAGGACGGCTTCCACAGGGCGACGTTGCCCATGATCGCGGGCGCGGTGGGCAGGTTGCCGCCGATGCTCGTGAAGTTGAACGGCGTGACCGCGTAGACGAAGCCCTCCAGGGGCCGGTGGTCGAGGTGATTCCACTGCCCGGGCGGGCTCATGGGCTGGTCGGCGTAGACCTTGGCGTGGGCGAGCCAGCAGTTGATGCGCCAGAAGTCGACCAACTCGCACGCGGCGTCGATCTCCGCCTGGTAGCAGGTCTTGCTCTGGCCGAGCATCGTGGCGGCGTTCACGGTGTCGCGCCACGGGCCGGCGAGCAGTTCGGCGGCCTTGAGGAACACGGCCAGGCGCACGTCGTAGGGGGTCTGGCTCCACTCCCGCCACGCGGCGCGGGCGCCGGCGAGCGCTTCCTGCACGACCTCGGGGGTGGCGGCGTGCCAGCGGCCCAGCCGCAGGCCGTGGTCGTGGGGCGCCCGCACCTCGTGCACCTCGCCCGTGAGCACCTCGCGGCCGTTGACCCAGCAGCCGATCTCGACGGACTCGCGGCCCATCGCGGCCAGCCGGCGCTCGAGGGCGGCGCGCTCCGGCGCGCCGGGCGCGTAGGCGCGCACCGCCTCGTTGCGGGGCTCGTCCAGGCGGAAGATCGTGTTGCGCATTCCGGCCTCCTCGGGGGCCGGGCACTTTACCGCGGCGGGCGGTCCGGACCGCCCGCCCGGCCGAGCCAGGCGCGTGCCGCCTCGAGCACGGCGTCCCGGTCGGCAGCGGGCGCCACGGGGTGCGTAGGCGGGACGCCGTGGCGCTCGAGCAACGCGCCCGCGGGCGAGAGCGAGAGCCAGCGCGAGGCGTGGACGCGCACCCCGTTGGGCAGGTCGATGGGCCGCGGGTTTCCGCTCGCCCCGCGCGTGGGCGCGCCGAACAGCGCCGCCTGGGGCAGCGCCCGGAGCGCGAGGGCGAAGCCCTCGCCGCTGCTCACGCAGCCCGGGCCGACGAGCACCGCCACGGGCGGGCGCGGTCCCGGCGCGCGCGGGGCGATGCGGCGCGGCGGCCCCTCGTAGAACGCCGCGGGGTCGCGCCCGGCGCGGTAGCGCGCGCGGGCGTAGACCAGCGGCCCGGGCGCCATCCGGCCCGCCAGCCGTTGCGCCAGGGCTTCGTCGCCGCCGCGATTGGGGCGCAGGTCCACGATCAGTCCGGGCGCCGTCAGGCGTGCCGCGAACGCCGCCTCGATGGCCGCGGCGTCATCGGGCGCGGCGGGCAGCGAACCCAGCACGAGGTAGGCGTGCCCCTCCGGCGTGGTGCCCGCGAGCGTGTCGCGGGCCACCACCGCGAGATCCGGAACCTGGGCCCGCACCCGGTCGAGGTCGAAGCCCGGCGCGACCACCGGGGCGTGGGGCCGGCGGGGCGGTCCGACGGGCGGCTCGATCCACACGTGCAGGTCCTCGAGGGCCGCGAGCAGCGGGTCCAGGGCGGCGGCGAAGGCTTCGGGGTCGGCGCGCGCCGCGGCCGGGGGCGCGTGGCGGCGGACGAGCGCCGGCCAGTCGATCCCGTGCGGCGCGAGGAACGGGTAGTGGCGGCCCAGGTGCTCGGTCAGGACCTCGTAGCTCTCGGCGGGGTCCAGGCGTTCGGCGCGCACGCGGCGCACCTCCAGGCGTCCGGGCACCGAGAGGAAGAGCACGAGCCGCGCCTGCGCCGCGCCCGGGGGCGCCCGTGCCACGACCGCCTCCTCCTCGAACTCCGGGCGCACCACCGTGGCCACCTCCATTCCGATCCGGCGTGCGCGGGCGTCCTCGAAGTGGACGCCCACGTGGCAGTTGGGGAAGAAGCCTTCGGACCGCGCGAGGTCCACGCCCAGGCTGCGGGCCTCGAAGCCGAACCGATAGACGGCGCCGGGGCGTACCGGCAGCACCTGCGAGAGCAGCCACCACCGGCGGGTGTCCGTGTCGCCCTCCAGGCCGAATACGCCCCCCTCGGCGCGCCAACGCGAGGCCGCGCCGGGTCCCGCGGACCCGGGGCCGCCCTGGGCGCCCACCTCGGCGTCCCAGCCGGGCGGGGGGGCCGCGCCCGCCCCCTCCAGGCCGGGGTTCTCGACCCGCAGGGGCTCTCCGGCGCCGGCCGTGGGGACGCCGGCCGCCAGCCCGACGCCCAGCAGGACCACGAGGCCGGCGCCGCGCGCCCGGAAGGGAGGGGAGCGGCGGCGCATGGCCTCATCCTGCCACGCCAAGGCCGCCCGGACGGGGGTTGGCTCCCGCGCCCGGCGCGGGTCCAATGCGCCTCCCGGCGTCGCGGCCCCGTGCCGCGCCGGCGCCCAGGAGGCTGCGCCATGTCCACGGTCGTCCCCGCCCTCAACGGCCTGCTCGCCGACTACCAGGTCCACTACCAGCGCATGCGCGCCTACCACTGGAACGTGAAGGGGCCCCGCTTCTTCGAGTTGCACGCCAAGTTCGAGGAGCTGTACACCGCCGCCGCGCTCAAGGTGGACGCGCTGGCCGAGCGCATCCTCGCCTTGGGGGGCGAGCCCCTCGCCACGCTCCGGGCGCAGCTCGAGGCGGCGTCCCTCAAGGAGGATCCCCAGACGCACGTCGGGGCCGAGGCCCTGGTCAAGGCCACGATCCGCGACTTCGAGGCGCTCAACGGCTCGCTGCGCAAGACCGCCCGGGCCGCCTCCCAGGCGGGGGACGACGCGACCTTCAACCTGCTCGAGCCCATGGCCGACGAGCAGGAGAAGACGATGTGGATGCTCAAGGCCTTCCTCGGATAGGCGCGGGGGCGGCCTTCCGATGGACGTCCTGGAGACCCTGATCCGACGCAACCGCGAGTGGGCGCGGGGCGTGCTGGAGCAGGATCCCGCCTTCTTCCGCAAGCTCTCCGAGCAGCAGGCGCCCGACTACCTCTGGATCGGCTGCGCCGACAGCCGCGTTCCGGCCAACCAGATCGTGGGGCTGTTGCCGGGGGAGTTGTTCGTGCACCGCAACGTGGCCAACGTCGTGCTGCACGCCGACCTGAACTGCATGTCGGTGCTGCAGTTCGCCGTCGAGGTGCTCCAGGTCGAGCAGGTCATCGTCTGCGGCCACTACGGCTGTGGGGGCGTACGGGCCGCGCTGGACGACGCCCGCCTGGGGCTCGTGGACCACTGGATCCGGCACGTGCGCGAGGTGGCGCATCGGCACGCCGGGGCGTTGGCCGCGTTGCCCGACGACCAGCGCCGCTGGGACCGCCTGTGCGAACTCAACGCGCTCGAGCAGGCGCACAACGTGTGCCAGAGCACGACGGTGCAGGACGCCTGGGCGCGCGGGGCGCGGCTGGCGGTCCACGCGTGCATCTACGGCGTGGGCGACGGGCTCCTGCGCGTGCTGGCGGGCGGCGTGTCGGGGCCCGGCGAGGTGGCGGCGTTGGCCGCGGCCGCGGGCGGAGCGGGACGGGCGTCCGGTCGGACGAAGGCCCTCGAATGATGCACCGGAGCCTGGCTCCCTTCTAGGGGTTTGCAAGCCCCGTCCCGGCGGGGTGGCGTCGCAGTT
>JAPKHB010000234.1 GCA_026647295.1 Planctomycetota bacterium
GGCGAACAGATCAACGTCTACGAGGGCAAGGTTGCAGTTCGCTTTCAAGTGGTCTTGGATCCAAAGGCCCAGCAACCCCTCCTCCGCATCGGCGTCGCGGCCCCGGCGGGGGGCGGCCCGGTCGAGTTCGTCCTCGACCTGGGCGGCCTCCAGCAGGTCGGCGTCGGCCATGACGACGAGGCGTTCCACGAGGTTCTGGAGTTGGCGCACGTTGCCCGGCCAGGGAGCCGTGGCGAGGCGCTCGAGGGCCGCGGTCGAGAACTGCGCCTGGGGCCGCCCGTTGCGCGCCCCGTACACCTTGACGAAGTGCCGCGCGAGCAGGGGCACGTCCTCGGCCCGCTCGGCGAGCGAGGGCATGCGGATGGGGACCACGCCGAGGCGGTAGTACAGGTCCGCGCGGAAGTCGCCCTCGGCGACCATGCGCTCCAGGTCGCGGTTCGTGGCGGCGATGAAGCGCACGTTGGCGACGCGGGGCCGGGGATCGCCCAGGCGTTCGTACTCGCGGTCCTGCAGGAGGCGCAGCAGCCGCCCCTGCATGGACAGGGGCATCTCGCCGACCTCGTCCAGGAAGATCGTTCCGCCTTCGGCCAACTCCACCCGTCCGGGCTTGGCGCACGCCGCTCCGGTGAAGGCGCCCTTTTCGTACCCGAACAACTCGCTCTCCAGCAGCGTCTCGGGCAGCGCGGCGCACTGCACCGTCACGAAGGGGGCGGCGCCGCGGGGGCTTAGCGCGTGGATCTCCCGGGCGACTAGGCTCTTGCCCGTTCCCGTCTCGCCGGTGAGCAGCACGGTGGCGTCCCCCAGGGCCGCGCGCACGAGGCGTTGCTTGACGGCGCGCATCGCGGGCGCATCGCCCAGGAGGGCGCGGCCCGTCGCCGGGGGCGGGGGCGGCGGCGGCTGCGGCGACGCCTCGCGCGAGGCGGCCAGGGCCTTGCGCACGACGAAGAGGATCTCGTCGCGGTCAAAGGGCTTGAGCACGAAGTCGGCCGCGCCCTTCTTGAGCGCCTCGACGGCGGAGGCGATCGTCCCGTGGGCGGTGATCACGACGACCGGCAGGCCGGGCCAGCGGCTCTCGATCTCATCCAGCAGCGCCAGACCGTCCATCCCCGGCATCCGCAGGTCGGTGAGCACCGCGCCGAAGGGCCGGGCCTCCAGCGCCTCCAGCGCGGCCCGCCCCGACGCCACGTAGGTGGCCCGGATGCCGTCCTGGCCGAGCAGCGCGCCGACCGAGCGGCCCACCGCCTCGTCGTCATCCACGAGCAGAACGCTCGGGTCCACCGTGCCCTCCACCGCGCCGGACGGGCAGGAGGAGCCGGACGCGCGTCCCGCGGCCCGGCTGGCTCTCCAGCACCATCCGCCCGGCGTGAGCCTGAACGACCCGCTGGACGAAGGCAAGCCCCAATCCGCTGCCCCCGGGCTTGGTGCTCAAGAAACCCTCCAGGACCTGCTCCTGGCGCCGGGCGTCCATGCCCGCGCCTTCGTCCTCCACCTCGATCCAGGCCCAGTCCGCGCCGTCGTGGCCCGTGCGCAGGGTGAGCGCGCCCCCCATGGGCATGGCCTCGACCGCGTTCTGCATGAGGTTGTCCAGGGCCCCGGCCAGCAGGTCCGCGTCGGCGTGGAGGCGGGGCAGTCCTTCGGCGAACTCCCGCCGCAGGGCGATGCCCGGGGCCGCCGCGGTCGCGCGCGCGGCCCAGGCCGCCTCGACCACCTGCTGCACGTCGACCTCCCGGGGGCGGGGCTTTACGCCGCCCAGGCGGTGGTAGCGGTCGATCACGCCGGTCAGCCGTTGCACCTGGTGGGCGAGGCGATCGAACACCTCGGCGTGCGGGTCCACCGAGCGCCCGCGGTCGCGTTCGTGGGCGAGGAACTGGATCGACGCCTGGAGGGCGGCGAGCGGGTTCTTGAGGTCGTGCGCCATCTGCTCGGCGAGCCGGCCGAGGCCCACCCAGCGCCGCTCCCGCTCGCGGCGCAGCCGGGTGCGCGCCAGGACGGGGGCCATCGACGCGGCCAACACGCCGGTGACCAGGAGGCAGGCCAGGACGAGGAGCGCGGTGTCGTGGCCGAGCAGCCGGAAGACCGCGAGGAAGAGCACCAGGGCGAGCGTGCCCAGGCCCAGCGCGTACAGCGCCATGCTCGTGGACACCTCGTGTCCGAAGAGGCGCAGCCGCAGCGTGACGGCGGCGAAGATGGCGGTGGTGACCAACGACCCGAGCGCGCCCATGTTGGGCAGGCCGACCAGGTCGTCGAGCAACTCGGTGGTGCCCAAGGCCCCGCCGAGCGCGATGCCGACGAGCATCAGGAGCGCGCGCATGCGCTCGTCCTCGTCGGGGGCGCCCCGCACGTGGCGCGCGAGCAACGCCACGCACGCGGCCAGGATGCCCAGGAACGGCCCGAGGTAGGCGCACGACCAGACGTCGGAGTCCACCCACGCCACGCCCCAGGCCCACCAGGCGCCGGCCGCGCTGCTCGCCGACAGCAGGCCGAATCCGAGGTAGGCGGCGTGCAGCGAGCGGCGTCGGCGGTGGCGCGCGCCGACGAACCGCAGCGTGGTGTGGTAGGCCAGCGGCGGCAGCCAGGGGGAGATCGTCACCTCCAGCACCCGCCAGGCCGGGTCGTGGGTGGCCGCCTGCGCCCAGTTGGCGAGGTTCCAGCCGCCCAGGACCAGGCACAGGAGCGAGAGCGGGAAGGCGACCGGGTGGCCGGCGCGCGCGCGACGCGCGAGCAGCAGACCCAGGGCGAGCTGTCCCGCCGCGCCGACCAGGACGGTGTAGGGCACGCGGCCGGATCCTACGGTGCGGCCCGCCCCCGCGCCGGCCCGCCGCGCCGGGTGGCCTACGCCTCCGGGGCGCCGGGGGGATCGGCCGCGCGGGGGGCGGCCGTGGGCCCGGAAGGGGGGTCGCGGGCGGGCGCCGCGTCCTTCGCCCGGCCCTTGCGGCCCGGCCCCAGCAGGCCCCGCACCGCGCCCAGGAGCGCCGAGGCGGTGAAGGGCTTGCGCAGCAGGGTCTGGCGCAGCGGGTCGAGGCCCCGCTGGCGCAGCGCCTCGTCGGGGTAGCCCGAGAGGAACAACACCGGCAACTCGGGGTGGCGCCCCTGCAGGATCCGGGCGAACTCCGGCCCGGCCAGGCCCGGGAGCACCACGTCGGTGATGACCAGGTCCGGCGCGTCGGCGCCGGGCAGCGCCGCGCGCAGGGCTTCCTCGGCGCTGCGGGCCGTGTGGACCATGGCGCCGGCGTCCGTCAGGGCGCCCCGCACCAGGTGCATCAACGCGGGCTCGTCCTCGACCAGGAGCAGGCGAATTCCGATCAGGCTGGTCGCCCCGGCGTGGGGACTCGGAACCGCCTCGGCATCGGGCGCCTCCTCTGCCACGGGCAGGATCAGCCGGACGGTGGTTCCCTCCCCTGGCGTGCTCTCGATCCGGATCTCGCCCCCGGCTTCCGCCACCGTCTGGCGGGCGGAGCTCAACCCCAGGCCCGTCCCCTTTCCGACCGGCTTGGTGGTGAAGAAGGGGTCGAAGGCGCGCGCCGCCACCTCGGGGGGCATGCCGCAGCCCGTGTCGCGGGCCACGAGTCGCACCCAGGCGCCGGGGGCTGTCCCCGGGCCCGCGCGGCACTCCGGGCAGTCGTCGCCCGGGGCACAGGTGCGCAGCGTGAAGCACCCGCCCTGGGGCATGGCGTCCCGCGCGTTGGACGCGAGGTTGAGCAGGACCTGTTCCAGCGCGACCGGGTCCACGGCGACCGGCGCGGGCGCCTCGGACAGCACGACTTCGAGCCGGCAGTCCTCCCCGAGCAAGGACCGCAGCAGGGGCAAGGCGTCCCGGAGGACCCGGTTGAGTTCGGCGGCGGGCGCGCCCGAGCGGCGGGGGCGGGCGAGCCCGAGGAGTTGGCGGGTGAGCGCCGTGGCGTGCAGCCCCGCCTGCTGGATGGCCTGGAGCGGCCCGCGCACCTGGCCGGGGAGCGCCCCGTCGGCGAGCAGCAGGTCGGTGTATCCGAGCACCACGGCCAGTGCGTTGTTGAAGTCGTGGGCGATCCCGGCGGCCAGGCGGCTCACGGCCTCGACCTTCTCCACCTGCCGGCGCTCCTCATGGGCCTTGAGCAGCGCCGCGTGGCTGCGTTGGCGCTCCAGTTCGGCCATGGCCCGCGCCGCCAGCAGGCTCATGCGCCCCTCCACCCCCGCCAGGTCGGGTGGCGGGCGCCGCCAGATGGCCGAGAGAAGACCCTGAACGCGCCCGTCTCCGATCAGCGGGACGCCGCAGTAGGCCTCCGCCCCGAGTTCGGCCAGGATCGCGTCCTCGGGAAAACGTCCGACGACTCCAACGTCCCAGCGGCAAGCGCTGCGGCGGGTCACCACCTCCGCACACGGGGTCCCCGCGAGCGCGTAGCGGAACTCCGGCTGCTCGCGCCCGTCGGCCCAGGCGGCCAGCGTGCGGACGTGGGTGTCGCCGTCTAGCTCCCCGACCACCGCGAGGTCGGCGCCGCACTCCCGGGCGAGCAACTCCACCAGGCGCCGGAAGAAGTGGGGCCCGGAGAGCAGGGATAGTTCGCCCGCGATCTCCCGCAGGATGCGTTCGTCGTCCACCGCTTCCGTGACGTCCCGCAGGATCGAGAGGTGGCGGCCGGGCAGGAAGTTCGCGCGGGCGTGGAACTCCACGGTGCGCACCGACCCGTCCGGGCGCACGATCCGGGCCCGGTGGGTCCAGTGGCCCTCCGCCAGGAAGCGCTCCCACAGGCGCGGGAACTGGGCCCGGTCCTCGGGGTGGTAGAGTTCCCCTGAACTGCGCCCGATCAGTTCCTCGCGCGCCAGGCCGAAGAGCCGGCAGGCGGCGGCGTTGGCGGCGCTGTAGCGGCGCTGCTCGTCCACGACCAGCACGGCGTCCGGCGCGTGCTCGAACAGCGCCTTGAACACGCGGTTGGCCGCCCCTTCGGCCTCGCGCGCCTGCCGCGCCCGGGCATCGTCCTCGTCGGCCGCCCGCTGCGCCTCGAGCGCCAGCCCCAGGTCGAACAGGGTGATGCGGGCGACCGCCGCCAGCGCCCGTTCGCCCAGCCCCGGTCGGGCGCCAAACACCTCCCGGATGCGCTCGGCCAGCCAGGTGAGATGCTGGGCGTAGGCTCCGATGTACAGCCGCGGCTCCAGTCCGAGTTCCCGGTGGCGCAGGCCCAGCCGGACCCGGCTGCGCGCGTAGGCGTGGTCGTAGCGACCGCCGAGCAACTCCTCCATGTAGCGCTGCTGGCTCGCGCGCAACCGCCGGACCACCGCCGGATCCGCCAGGTGCCGGCGCGCGTCGGCGTCCTCCATCAGGCGCTCGTAGAACGCGTCGCTGAACTCGGGGTAGCGCGAGACCAGGTGGCGACCCAGCTCCTCCAGGAGGGCCTCGTCGGAGGGGTGCAGCCCCACGGAGGCCTTGCGGGCGGCGAGTCCTGCCCCCTCCAGGCCAAGGCGCTGGAGGGGGAGAGCCTCCGGGTCTTCCGCCTGGCCCTGCCGCACGCGGGGCGGATCGTACCCATCGCCACCGGCGATCCGGAAACCCTATTATCGTCCCCTGGACGATTCGCGCTCCGCGCCGCCGTTCCGCGTCCCGGGGTCAGTCGCCCCGCTTGCGCACGAGCGTAACGAGGAAGGCCGCGTCCTTCGGCCCCGGGTTCGACGGCCCCGCCGGGCGGCTGCCGTCGTAGAAGGCGAGGTCGCCCGCGCGCAGTTCGGCGGCGCCTTCGCCTGGGGTGACGCGCACCGCACCCTCGAGCACCAGGACGATGGCCTCGCGGCGCCGGTGCGTGAAGGGGGCGAGCCCCTGGCCGGGCTGGAGGCACACCAACGTGACGATGGTGCGATCGGTGTCGAGCAGCTTGCGTGTGACGGGGCCCGCGGCGTCGTACTGGATCAGGTCCCTCACGGCGCGGGTCTCGAACATCGCAGGCGGCTTCGAGGCCATCATCGCCATTCGCGAGCTCGAGAAGATCACCGGCGGCCGCACGCCCATCGTGGCAGTGACCGCCTATGCCATGAAAGGCGATCGCGAACGCTGCCTGGCTGCCGGCGTCGATGCCTACGTTTCCAAACCGCTGCACGTGCAGGAACTGATGAACATGATTACCCAGCTCACACCGGTGGCGGTGGTGCCGTGAGGGGGAGGGATGGGGAGATGAGGAGCGGGGGCGAGTGTGGTTAGTCGATTTGTCTTGACAGCAACCAGGGTGAAGGGTTGTTGATCATGTTTACCAGTTTGCCGATGATGTTGTTGTATGCCTTATGGAGTTCGCGCGCGCTTTTTCTGTTTTGAGGTAGCCACATTCCACCGCAAACTCCAGCCAGGTTTGAGTCTCTGCTGCTTCGGATTCTGCGTCGTTCAGTT
>JAPKHB010000235.1 GCA_026647295.1 Planctomycetota bacterium
GTGCACCACAAGCCCGACTGAGTCGGGCAGCTGCTGGGTGATGGATTCGCCCTTCAGGTCGAGCGCCTTGCCGGCGTAGTACTGGAACACCTCGGCCGTACCGGCGACCTCGACCATCGCCATGGTCTTCGGCTTGCCCACCTCGTTGGCAAGGCACGTGGTCAGCTCGTCGGCGCGCTCAAGCACCAGGTCGGCTGCCCGCCGGAGGATGCGCGCTCGCTCGGCGGCGGCGGAGTTGGACCAGGCGCCCGTATCGAAGGTGCGCCGCGCTGCCTCGATTGCCTTCTGGGCATCCTCGATGCCGCTGTTGGGGTAGGTGGCGACCACTCGCCCGTCGTAAGGGCTGCGCCGCTCGAATGTCTCCCCCGAGATGGAGTCGACCCACTTGCCGTCGATGAACTGCTGGTACGTTGCTACGCCTGCCGGTTCGGCGACTGTAGTCATTGCTCAAGTCCTCCTGTCGCTATGTCCATGTCAGCATATCGGCTTGTTGCGAGCGCCGCACGCGAAAGCAGCATGGAGATCAACTCTGCCAGAACGCCCCAACGGCGCCCCTGCGCTGCAACTCGGCGCGCAGATCCAGCATAGCCGTGTAGGTGGGCAGCACAAAGACATCATCACCGGGTGCGGTTCCGGCCAGGATCGCATCGAGCAGAGCGGCCGGCCCGTGCTCGACGGCCCGTGCGGTGGGCCAACCAGCGTACTTGAGCATGAAAGGCGAAATGCCTTTTGACCTTCTATTTTTAGATACTGGCATTCGCAAAGTTCTTATTCCAGAAAATTGGGATAAATTTACAGAGATGGTAAAAGTGGGCGGCAAAATTGTTTTTGATGATTTATTACCGATAGAGTTATGGCTTCCTGATTGGGATGATTTGGTTGATGAAAAGCGAGAATTCGCTTTTAAGAATTCCAGAGTGATTGGCACAGAAGTAAGGACAACGGCAGCGCAAGTGGCCTCGTTCTCCGCGCACGGCCGCCTCGTCGTATATGAACTCGGCCGACGGCTCGCCGCGCCGCACGCCGACGCGGAGATCACCGTCGCGCTGCTCACGGCCTTGGGGCTCCAGCCGCTCGCCGGCGTGCCCGAGTCGCTGCAGGCCGACCTTCGGCGCATCGTGCTCGGCAAGCGCGTCTACCGCCGCGGCTGGGACGCCTACGAACGCTCGCACGCCCTCACGGCGCTGTGCCGCCTGCGGGCGCCGGGCTGGCAGACGCTCGTGCTGCGCGTGCTGGGGGACCGGCGCAGCCCCGCCCCGGGGGTCCGCGCCGCGCTGCTCGCGCTGGGGGCGCAGGCCGGCGGGCTCACGCCCACGGAGCGCGAAGAGGCCGTGGTCGCGTTGCTCGCGGCCCTGGACAAGGCACGCGATCCGGCGACGCGAGGGCTCACCTACCTCGCGCTCGGGCGCGTCGTGCGCGAGGACCTCCAGGCGGACTCGATGCGCGGCCTGGACCGCCTGGAGGGGGGCAAGGCCCTGGTGGGCTACGCGCGCAACGCGCCGGCTGCGTGCCGGGGCTTTGCGATCCTGGCGCTCGGCCTGGTGCTCGGCCCGGCCGCCGCCCACCCCGACGGGGCCGCGCGCGCCTTCGCCCAGGAGGGCCGCAAGGAGCTGCTCTTCCACCTCGCCCGGGACGGCAACCCGGACGCGCGGGCGGCGTGCGTCGTGGCCCTGGGTCTCACGGCGCGCCGCGAGGACGTCCAGAGCCCCCTGTGGGTCGCGCTGCGCGAGCGCTTCGAGGACCGCAACGAGGACCCCGGGCTGCGCGCGCACGCCGGCCTCGGCCTCGCGCTGGGCGCCGACGGCCCCGAGGAGGTGGCCGCGTTGCTGGCCGCGGCGGTGGGCGATCCTGCGCATCCCGACGTGCAGGCGGAGGCCGCCTTCGCGCTCTCCTTCCTCGGCGGGCGCCCCGAGACGCGGGCGCTGCTGGCCGGGCTGGACAAGGCGCGCTCGCAGAACGCGCTGGCCAAGGTGGTGACGGCGCTCGGCCGCCTGGGCGACCCGCTCGCGGCCCAGGCCCTGGTGGCCGTGGCCCGCGACCGGGCCCGGGGCGACGAGCCCCGTGCCCTGGCCGTCGCCGCGCTGGGCCTCCTGCTCGACCCCGAGCCCCGCCCGAGCCTGATGCGCTTGAGCGTCGACGCGAACTACCCCGCCCGCACCGAGGCCCTGCAGGAGGCGTTCACGATCTTCTGACCGGCGGGCGGCCGCAGGGCGGTCCCTGGGTGGGGACCGCCCCCGGGGGGCCGGTCAGGGGGGGCCGGTGCGGGCCTTTCCCTGCCCCCGGGCGCGCCCGGCGCCCGCGCGCTACAATGCCCACCGGGGATGGGGACCGCCCAGGGGTGCCCATGACCGAACAGACCAGCCAGACCCAGCCCCGCTTCTTCTGTCCCGAGTGCGGCCACAAGCACCGGGCGGACCTCTCCGGCCTGATCGGCCACCCGGGCGCCCACGCCCGGGTCACCTGCCACCGTTGCGGCACGACGCTCAAGTTGCACGTCGACGCCGACGGGCTGCCGATCTGCGAGGTGGCCGGCGAGGCGCTGGCCGGCCACGACGAGCCGGCGCACCACCCTGCCCCGGCGTCGGCGCCGGCCTCCGCCCCCGCGAAGGCGGGCGGCTCCACGGGCCTCGGGGGCTTCGTACTCGCGTTGCTCGCCGGCGCGGCCGGCGGCTTCGGGGCGGCGCAACTCGCCGGCGGAGATTCCGCCGCCCCGCCGCAGGCGGCGTCGACCGGGCCCACGCGCGCCGAGGTCGAAGACCTCGTGTCCGCGGCGCTCGCGCGCCGCGAGGCGGCCTTGCGCGCCGACCTGGGCGACGCCTGGAAGCCTGCGCTCACGGCGCTCGAGCAGCGCCTCGCGTACGTGACCGGACGCGTCGACGCCCTGCCCGCGGCGGGCGCCACCGCGCAGGAGAACGAGCGCGCGGCGGCGACCGCCGCCCTCGCCGAGGAGTTGCGCCAGCGCCTCGACCAGGGCCTGCGCTCGCTCAACGGGCGCATCGAGGCCAACTACCAGGCCATCAAGGCGCTCGAACGCCGCGCCGACGCGCCGGCGACGCCCCCCCGCGACGAGTGAACCGTCCCGGGGACGGCCCACCGCGCGGCGCCGGCGTCAGCGGCGGCTGACCGCCAGGACGATCTCCCGGGTGGGGCCGGATCCCGCGACCGCGACCAGCACCGTGCGGCCGAGCGGGGCGCGCAGCAGCGTCTCGACGCGCAGCAGCGAGAGGTCGGGGGTCTCGATGGGGCCGAGCGCCGTCTCGACGGTCTCCAGCGGCGCCACCTCCGAGCGCGCGAGCCGAAGGACGCTGTGGGCGTGGGTGCGCGACGCGTCGGCCAGCGCGCGCAGGTCCACGCTCGCCCCCGAGAGGATCCGCCCGACCACCGGGTGGTTGGCGACGGCACCCTCCGCGATGCTCACCTCCTGGTCCGCGACGTAGGCGATCTGGTCGCCGGAGACCGTCGCGTTGCGGGCCCCCGCGAGGCAGGAGACGCGCGCCACGCTCCGCACGGTCGCCTCGCCCCGTCCGAGGGCGGCGGCCAGCGCCTGGGAGCCCTGCTCGTCCAGCAGGCGGTCCGGGGCCTCGGCGAGCGCTTCGGCCAGCGCCCGGGGCACCTCGACGAAGTGCACCTCGGTCGTGACCGCCCCGAGCAGTTCCCGGCGCAACAGTTCCAGGTTCTGCCCGATGGCGTCCAGCGCGGCCGGCACGTTGCGCACGCGCAACCAGCCGTAGCCCACCTCCGCGCTGGTGCCGGAGAGGTCCCAGGTGGCCGGCATCACGGAGCAGCGCAGCAGTTGGACCAGGGCCTCGCCCCCCCAGATCGGGCTCGGTTCGGGGAGTTCCGGCGCCTCGGGCGGGGTGTAGTTCGACGGCATGAGGTGGATGGCGGTCCCCGCCTGCGAGGCGACGACCTCCTGCAGGTCGGCGACGTCGAAACGCCGCTCGGCGAACTTGCGCGCCGGCCGCTCCGGCGGCGAGACCAGTTCGAGGCCCCGGGCGGGCACGGCCGCGGGCGTGCCCAGGGCGCGGGCGCGCACCACGAAGGACCAGCCCGTGCCGGCCTGGCCGTCGACGAGGATCGGCGCGCCAAGGGCCAGGGGGATCCGCGCCCGCGTGCCGGCGGCGTGGTGGCGCGGCAGTTGGAGGGGTCCGCCGGGGGCCTGTTCCACGACGCGCAACGCCTCGCGCTCGGCGAGCCCGAGATCGAGGTCCAGGAGGCCGCGGGTGCCCGCCTCGTCCAACGTGAGCCGGACGCGCAGCGCGAGGCCGGTGCTGTCCACGCGCAGGTAGGGGTCGTGCGCCCTCGCGCCCTTGGCGACCAAGGCGTTGTAGCCCGCGACGAAGGTCCGGTGCCGGCCGACGAAGAGCGTCACGGCGGCCCGCTCGAAGGCGACCAGGCTCGCCGCGGGCCCGGCCCGCGGTCCGGTGCGCAGCGCGGCCAGCACGGCGGGGTCGAGGGCCCCGTCGGTGCTCCCGGGGCGCAGCGCCGCGAGTTCCGCCGGTTCGAGGCGGAAGGACTCGACGTCGATGGCCACCAGCCGACCGGTGCGCCGCTCCAGTTCGCCGAGGAACATGGCCACGGCGTCGACCACGTCGGGGAAGGCCCGGACGACGAGGTAGCGCTCGCCGTGCGCGGCCAGGAAGCCTCCGAGCGTGGCGTCCCAGGTTTCCGGCCGCACCCAGGAGCGGATCTGTTCGATGAGTTCGTCGATCTGCCCGAGCGGGAACACCGGTTCCTCGCTCTCGGCGCCGAACAGGGGCGTCTCCTCGTCGCCGGACTCGGTCTCCGGCCCGACCCGGACGCGCAGGAACTCCGGCCGGCCCGCGAGCAGCGCGCCGACGTCGAAGATGCGCGTGACGAGGGCGTCGGACTCCTCCTCGGCACGCAGGGAACCCGGCCCCGGCAGGGGGGCGAGCAGCAGCAGGGCCACGAGCGCGGCCCGAACGACGCGGTTTGACATCACTCGCTCCTTCGGCGCCGGCAGCCAGGAGGAAGCCTACCCGGGAGCGCACCTGAACGTACCGAGCGCGGCTCGTTTCCGTCAGGGGCGGGGGCGCGCGAGCCCTTCGAGCAGGGCCTCGGCCACGGCCTGCGGCTGCTCCACCGGCGCCATGTGGCCCGCCCCCGGCACCTCGCGCAGGAGCGCCCCCGGGATGGCCCCGGCCATCGCGCGCGCCAGGGCCGGCGGGGTGATCCGGTCCTCCGCCCCCACCACGACCGTCACGGGCACGGCGATCCCGGGCAGGTCCCCGCGCGAGTCGGGCCGCGCGCCCATGGCCCGCAGCGCGGCGGCGACAGCGGCCGGATCGGCCGCCCGCATCCGCCCGCGCCACTCCTCGGCGAGGTCCGGCGGCGCCGCGGGCCCGAAGAGCCGGGGCAGCATCGCGTCGGCCACGACCACCGAGCCCTCCGCCTCCACCCGCCGGGCGAGGGCCTCGCGTCCCGCCCGGCCCTTCTCGTCGTCGGCTCCGGCCTGGGTGTCCACCAGCGCCAACGCGCCCACGCGCCCGCGGTGGCGCCGCCAGGCCTCCAGCGCGACGTAGCCCCCCATGGAGAAGCCGACCCACGCCACCGGACCTTCGATCGCCAGCGCGTCGAGCAGCGCCACCAGGTCGTCGGCGTGCGTGGCGAGCGTCTGGGCCGGATCGCCGCGGCTCTGGCCAAAGCCCCGCAGGTCGGGCGCGAGCACCCGGTGGCCCGCGTCGACGAGGCGCCGGGCGACGGGCTCCCACAGGGCGCCGGTGAGCGGAAAGCCGTGCACGAGCAGGACCACGGGCCCCGCCCCCCGCTCGCGCAGCGCCATCCAGGCCCCCGTCGCGACCCGCCGGCGGTCCAGGGCCTGCTCGGACCCTGGTCCGGCGAGGGCGTCGAGGGCCTCGGCCAGCGCACGCTTGAGGCCCGCGTGCCGCCGCGCGTCCAGTCGCGCCGCCTCGGCCGCGGCCCCTTGCGGCATCTGGCCCCACACCGGCGCGCGGGGGTCGGGCTCGTCGGCGCGGCGCGGGAAGACGTGCCAGTGGAGGTGGTGGACCAGGTTCCCGAGCGACTCCACGTTCAACTTGTGGGGCGCGCAGGCCCGCCCCACCGCCTCCGCCAGGAGGGCCACGTCGGCCAGGTGTCGCGCGCGCACCGCAGCGGGCAACTCGTGCAACTCGGTGACCGGATGGCGCGCAAGGAGGAGCGCGTAGCCCGGCCAGTGCTGCGAGTCGCCCAACACGACGTAGCCGGTGTCCAACTCCGCCACCAGGCCGGGGTGCGTCCCCCTCCGGCAGGCCTCGATCCGCTGGCAGATCTCACAAGAGTCCTGGTGCCGCGCCACGACCGCAATCTACCCGCCTGACCGTACC
>JAPKHB010000236.1 GCA_026647295.1 Planctomycetota bacterium
GTTCGGAGCTTCTTCCAGGCCCCGACCGTCAAGTACGCCTCATGAGGTGCCAACTGATTTGTGGCCGGGGTAATAACCATACGGAGCCAGGCTCCGGTGCATCATTCGAGCGCGTTCGCCCGCCCGGACGCCCATCCCGGTGCGACCGGCGCTCCCGCGCGGACTCCCGGCCAGGTCGCAGGGCGGTGCCGGGCCCCGATCGAACGGCGCGGCTCCCCCATCGGCCTCCGCGTGACCTGCTGCCTCCCTCGCACGATGACCGGGCGGAGCCCCCATGCCCCGCCACCCGCGCCTCGACTCGCCCGGCACCACCTTCCACGTCGGCAATCGCGGCGCCGCCCGCCGCACCGTCTTCGAGACGCGGCGCGACTTCCGCTTCTTCCTCTCGCGCCTGGCCCACGCGGTCCGCCGCGGCGAGATCGAGGTCCTCGCGTACTCGCTCCTCATGACGCACTTCCACCTGCTGGTACGCAGCCGCGGCCAGCTCTCGACGGGCGTGGGTCGGGCCGAGAACGACTACGTGCGGGCCTTCAACCGCTCCCGCCGGCGGGACGGGTCGCTGTTCCGCGGACGATTCTTCTCCAAGCCGGTCGACACCTGGGGGTACTTCGTGAACGTCTACCGGTACATCGACGAGAACCCCGTCCAGGCGCGCCTGGCCGCGCGCCCCGAGGAGTGGCCCTGGGGGAGCGCCAGCCGCCTGGCCGCCGGTCGGCCCGGCCCCTGGCTCTCGACGCAGGCCCGCGACATGGTCGGGGCCTGTTACGGGCCGGGCGTGGCCTTGCCCGACCCCACCGTGCGCCGCGCGCGCGCCGCGCTGGTGTCCGCGCGCCTTTGCAGCGACCCGACGGGGGACGACCCGCTGGACGAACTCCTGTCCACGGTGCCGGGCGCGGTCCGGAGTTGGATGCTCCGCAAGGCCCGGCTGGCCGATGGCACCGCCCCCGGCGTCCCGGTGGCGGCGCCCCAACAGGTGCTCACGAGGGTCGAGGGGGTCGCAACGGGGGACCCGGCCGCCTCGATCCGGCTGCCCAGCGGACGCGTCCGGCAACCCGTGCCGCTGGTGCTCACGGTCGGTCTGTTGCGCGACCTGACGGCGGGGTCCTACGCCGACATCGCCGTGCGCGTCGATCGCTGCCCCGCGACGGTCAGGTCCCTGTACGCGCTTCACCGCCGCTCGGTGTGCACCGTGGCCGAGTACGCCGCCCTGGCCGAAGCGGTGGCCGAGGCCATCCTGGCACCCTTGCGCGTGGGGCTGCCGCCCCCGTCGCCGCGATGGAACGGCGGCGGGTTGGCCGGTGACGCGAGCCGCGGCTTCGGGTTGGATGGGGCGCGATGACGCAGACCGCCTACCTCGGCCACCCGCGCTACCTGGACGAACTGGAGCGCGAACTGGGTGCGGTCATCGCCCGCCATGGCCGCTTGCTGCTCGCGCCCGGGCCGCCCCGCGCGGCCGCGTGGGCCCAGAACGTCTGGCTCGACACGCGCCACGCCCGCATCGCCTCGATCGGGGAGGGGGCCCGCCTGCTCCGGGCCCTCCAGCGCAACTGGGTGGCGTACGCACCGGTGCTCGGCGGGCGCGTTCGGCTCCTGGCCGGGGCGCTGCCGTACGTCGCCGCGCGCCCGGTGCGCTTCCCGGAGCCGGCCCCCGCCGCGCCGCTCGGCTCGTTCACCCTCCTTTCGCGCGAGGACCTCCTGTACTCGGCGCGCGGTTCGAGCCCCTTCCCGCACGGGGAGGCACGCTTCGTCGAGGACCACCGCGCGCCGCCCAATCGGGCCTACCTCAAGTTGTGGGAGGCGTTCACCTGGCTGAAGGAGCACCCCCGCGCCGGGGAGACCTGCGTGGACCTGGGCAGTGCGCCGGGGGGCTGGACCTGGGCCCTGGCGACCCTTGGCGCCCGGGTGATCAGCGTCGACAAGGCCCCGCTGGCCCCCGAGGTCGCGGCGCTGCCCGGGGTGGAGTTCCTCCGGCAGAGCGCGTTCGCGATCCATCCCGATTCGGTCGGATCCGTGGCGTGGCTCGTCTGCGACGTGGCCTGCTACCCCGCGCGGCTGCTGGGGCTCCTCGAGCGCTGGCTGGCCGCGGGAACGGTCGAGCGGATCGTCGCCACGGTGAAGCTGCAGGGAGCCGGCGACCCGGACGCGCTGCGCGCATTGGGTGGGATTCCCGGCGCCCGGATCCGCCACCTCTGGCACAACCGCCACGAACTGACCTGGGCGTGGAGGGCCTGATGCCGGCGCGGCGTTCCTGGTGGCTCGACCGGAGCGCCCCGCGCCCGCCGCTTCAGGACGCCGCGCCCCACGCGCCCGACCTGATCGTGGTCGGAGGCGGGATCGCCGGCGTAGGGCTCGCGCGGGACCTGGCGCGCGCCGGCGCCCGGGTCCTCCTCGTGGAGGGGCGCCGGCTGGGCGAGGGGGCCTCCGGGCGCAACGCCGGATTCGTCCTCGCCGAGGGGGCACAGTGCTACGCCGCCGTGGCCCGGGAACAGGGCCGCGCCACGGCGGATGCGCTCCGCGAGGCGGGCCTTGCCACGCGCGCGGTGATCGAGGCGGTGGCCGGCCGCCAGGAGATCGGGTGGCAGAGGACGGGGAGCCTGCGCCTGGCGGCCAGCGCCGCCGAGGCCGCGGACCTCCGGGCGTGTGCCCGGCTCCTAGGCCTGCGCTGGCACGCGCCCGGCGCGGAGCCGGGGGCGGGCCTCCCCGGCACGCGGCGGGGCGGGCTGGTCGACCCCGGCGACGGGGTCGTGGATCCCCTCGCCCTGCTGGCCGCGCTTGCGCAGGAGGCGCGGGCCGCCGGCGCCGTGTTTCGCGAGGAGGCGCCGGTAACGGAGGTCGCCCGCCACGGCAACCGGTGGCGCGTTCGTGCCGCAGGTGCGGCCTTCGAGGCCCCGCGCGTCGTGCTCGCCGCGTCCGTGGCCACGGGCGACCTGCTTCCGGCCGCTCCCGGCGGGGCCCTGCTCGAACCCCACCGCGCGCAGATGTTGGCCGCCCGCGTGGAGCCCGCCCCCACGTTCCCCCTGCCGGTCTATGCGCGGGACGGCCACGACTACCTACGCGTGCTCGCGAACGGCACGCTGCTCCTGGGCGGGTGCCGGGACGTGGACCCGGAGGGCGAACGCACGCGGTCGGAGATCCCTGCGGGCGCCGTCCAGGCCGCGCTGGACGACCTGCTCCTTCGCTGGACGCCGGATGCCTCGCGGCGCACCGTGCTGCTGCGCTGGGCCGGGACGATGGCCTTCACGCCGGATGGGCTGCCCCTCGTCGGCCCCTGGCCGGACGCGCCGGGGCTCTACCTCCTCACCGGGCTGATGGGGCACGGGATGGGCTGGGGATTGGGCCTCGCACGGGGGCTGGCGGCGGCCCTGACCTCGGGCGCGTTGCTCCCGCCGACGTTCCTGCCCGGGCGCTTCGCCTGACCAGCCGCGGGCCTGCGGCCGTCGCGCCTGACACGTCGAGGAAGGAGGAGGCGTGCCTGGCCCTGCTTGCGCACTCACCGTGGCGGATTGCGGGTCGCCGCCGCGCGCACGACCGGGCTCTCGGCGTGGCGGAGGCGCTCGGTCAGGGCACGGGCCTTTGGATGGTCCATGCTCGCCACGGCCGTGACTGCCAAAACGACGACGAAGGGGTCGTCGGATGCCGTGGCCCGGCGCGCCGCGGGCCATGCCGCGCTGCTGCAGCGATCAACGAGCAGTCGCCAAGCGGCGCGTTGCTCCCGTCCGTGGGCGCCCTCGGCGACCCGGATCACGCGGGCTTCCAGCCACTCCGGAAGCCTTGCGCGATCCGGGTCCAGGTCTCCGTACGGGTTGACGAACCACGCCTCGGAAAGGGCCTCCATCGCGTGCCATCGGACAGGCGCCCGCGGGTCATCGACCACCATGCGCAGCCACGCCATGCGTTCGGAGACGTCCCCGTCGATCGCCTGCGCCCATGCATGGACCAGATCGCAAAGCACCTCCTCATGCTCCGCCTGGGAGAGGTGCGCGGCGAGCCGAGTTGCGTGCGCACCGTCCAGTGAGATCCGCCGGGTGCGCTGGCCCAGGTCGAGCGCACGAGCGGCAGCGCGCCGCCCACGCACCCCCTGCGAACCCAGGCGATCAAGCAAGGCGGCCGCGGGATCGGCACCCAGGGCGGCGGCCCACGCCCACAGCGCCACTTCACGCCGTGGCTGCCGGGCGTCGAGAGCAAGCGCCCATGCCTCACGGGCTCGGCAGGCGGCGCGGCCTGCGTCTGCCGGAACCGAGAACGACCCATCCCCAAGCCACCGCGCCCGAACGGCGGCCACCAGATCTGCGTCAAGGCGCTTGAGGTCCGACGCGAGCGCGGGCGCAGACCCGAGCAGGAACCGCAGGTAGCCTAGCAACTCGGGAAGGCGCACCCACCCTCGAGCGATCGCCAACAGTCGCGGCTCGGTCCCCGGTAACACCTCGATCATCCGCGGCAGCAGCAGTTCGCTCGCGTGGACCTCCCCGTAGGCGTGTCCGTCCCGCTCGTGAATGCGAATCTGCCCGCGGCCTCCGTGCATGCTCTCGTAGAGTGGGAGATTGTCGAACGACGCACCAAGACCGGAATCGGAGGCGTCCACAAGGCGCGCCGAGGCCTGGATGCGCCGCAAGAAGAGCACGAAACGCGCTGCGGGCCTGGCGTCGGACACGTCACAGGCCCAGCCAGAGCGGGCGATGAGCCACACCTCGTCGCGCCGCGGCGACCCCCCCATCCACTCATCGACCCGTGCGCGGGCCAGGATCGTCGCGGCAGGGTCCGTCGCCCGGCCGCCGAGCGGTTCGAGCGTAACCGTCCGGGTCTCAATAATGCCTGCCACGACGATGGCGTCCGCCAGCAGCACGGCCTCGGAAAGCGGCATCGCCTGCACCTCGGCCCAGGCGCGGCGCTGTCCGGCCAGAAGTGACACCAGGGCGAGCACCGCGGTCACGGCCCGCCGGCAGATTCCGGTCGACATTCACGCACGATAGCCTGGGCCGCCACGTGTCGCCAGAGCCCGGCCGGCGCCCTGCGCCGTGCCGCGGGCCACACCGGGTAGATGCAGCCCGACCGGGTATGCTCGCGGCATGCCGAGCAGGCGTTGGATCCTGGGAGCAGCCCTGGCGCTGGCGGGGCTGGTACCGCTTGCGGTCGCGAGGTGGAGTTCGCCTGGGGAGGTGGAGGAAGGGTCCGCGCCGTCCGAGGAGCTTCCCTCACCCCTCGTCGGGCCGCCCCGGTTGCAGACGGCCCCGGCGCCTTCCCCGTCGACCGCGCGCACGGATTCGGCGACCGCCCCGGCAGGGCCGGAGATCCCGGCCCGCCTCCTGGTGCGCGTGGAAGATCCCGCAGGTGCACCGATCGCGTTGGCCCGGGTCCGCGTCAACATGCCGCACGCCGTTGGCGCGGCAGCCCTGCTCGCCGAGACGGACGCGCGCGGTGAAGCGATCTTCCCCGAGGCTCCCGAGGGAGAGGCCTGGGTGGAGGCGGAGCGCGCGGGGTACGCCGGAGCCGGCGCCACCCCCGTGCTCCCCGCGCAGGGCGAGGCCCGCCTGCGCCTCGTGCTGCGCCCCCTGGTCCGCGCCGCCGGTCGCGTCCTCACACCGGAAGACACCCCCGCCGCGGGCGCCACCGTGCAGTTGCTGTCCGGCGGCGCCGTCGACGGAACCACCGAGTTCCACTATGGCGCACCCCCCCTGGCCACCACGCGGACGGACGCGGAGGGCCGGTTCCAGCTCGAGTTGCCGCCCGGCCGGCGCTTGACGTTGACCGCATCCCTCCGGGGATGTGCCGACGCGAGCGTCGGAGTGCGGCTGGAGGAGTCCGCCGATGGAGTCGAACTGCGCCTGACTCCCGCCGGCCAACTCACCGGGATCGTGAGCGGCCCCTCGGGCGAGCCCGAGGCGCACGCCCGCGTATGGGTCGTTCCGGACGGAGTCGCGGAGTTCCTGGAGACCCCGGAGTCCGTCGTCGCTCCCGGCCGGGGTCACATGTGGTGGGAGGTGGGCGCGGATGACGACCCGCCGCAGATGATGGCTCACTGGGAAGGAGTAGGCGCCGTGCACGTGCCGCGCCGCGTGCGGACCGACGCGGGCGGCCGGTACCGCGTGCAAGATCTCGCGCTGGGGCGCTACCGCGTCCTGGCCCAGGGCCCGGGGGGTGCCCGCGGCGCCAGCGACCCGATCCCGATTCACGCCGCCAGCAGCGTGGTGGATGTGCAACTGGAGCCGCGCGTCACCTTGATCGTACGGTGCCTGGCGCCGGATGGGGCGCCCGCAGGGGCAGCCTCCCTCCAACTGGGCCCCGCCCGGTCGCACTT
>JAPKHB010000237.1 GCA_026647295.1 Planctomycetota bacterium
AACCCCGCGCTGCGCACGCTGATCCTCACGCTTAAAGCAAGCAAGGAACTGGTGATCGACACCGTCACGCAGGACCGCGTGCTCGAAGCCGGCTTCTCCGAGGCCGCGCGCGAGCGCGCCCGCCACGAACGGCACCGCAGCCTCCTGGCCGGTGGCCTTGGCTTCTCCTGGTGCGTGCAGGCCGGCATCGTGCTCGGGCTGGCCTGGCGCTTCGAGGCCCGCCGCCGGCGCCGTGCGTCGGCCTGACCTTGCCGGGGGCGGGCCTGACCCCGCCGGCGCTGGTGGCCGGGCCCAACCCGGCTACCTTTCTCGCCATGCGAGCCGAGGTCGTCGCCAGCGAGGACACCACCACCCTCTACCTGCGTTGGGAGATCGTGTTCGAGCCCGGGGATCGCGAACGGCTCGAGTGCCTCCCGGGCCCGGTCAGCCTGCGCATCCCCGCCCGTCACTACGTGGACGTGGACGGCCAGGCGCACGAGGCCCTCGCGGTCGAGGTGCCGGTGTTTCCGCACAACGGGTCCCGCAACCGCGGGCAGGCCCGCTTCACCGACCACGAGGCCCGGCGGGCCTTCTGGGAGGCCCTCGAACGGGCGGTGGTGAGCGACGTCACCCCGTGGCTCTACGAGGTGGAGCCCGCGACGGTGCCCTACGAGGGCCACGTCTTCGAGGTGGGCGCCGGCGACGTGGCCTCGGCCTGACCGGGCACCGCGGCGCCAGGTCCCCGGCTACATGCAGCCGTCGGTGCCGGTCTCGGCCTCGCGCCGGTCGCGCTCGCGCTTGCGGCCCTGCGCCTGGGCCTCGAGTTCGGCCTTCCACTGGGCCACCGGCGCCCGCCAGGACGCCTCGATCTGCGCGCGCACCGCCGGGTCGTCGGTCGGGGGGTCCGGTGGGGGAGGCGGATGGTGCTCGTGGATCTGGATCAGGTAGCGCAGCGCGTCGTCGCAGGTGGGGTCCAGGGCGTAGGCGCGCCGGAAGTAGGGCTCGGCCTCGTGCGGGGCGTTGAGGTCCTGGAGCAGCAGCACGCCCATCCACTTGGGGCCGAGCGAACTCTCCGGCGCCTCGCGCATGAAGCTCTCGAAGGCGTCCCGCGCGCGGGCCAGGAACTCCGCCCGGCGCGCGAGGTTGTCGGGCCGGCCGCCCACGTGGCGCAGGCAGTTGCCCAGGCGCAGCCAGGCCATCCTCAACTCCTCGTCCAGCGCGGCCACCGTCTTGCCGGCCGCGCGCAGGTCGAGTACGCGCAGGTACTCGGGCATCGCCTCGTCGAAGCGGTTCTGGTCGGCGTAGGTGAGGCCCATCTCCCACCACCAGACCGGGTTCTCGGGCTCGCTCTGCTTGAGCTGCGCGAGGATCGCGGCCGCCTCGTCGAATCGATCGCCGCGGCGCAGCGCGACCGCGGTGTTGCCCAGGGCGGCCACCTCCTTGCGGGGGTGGCCCAGGCGCCGCGCCACGCGCGCGGCGGCCTGGAAGTGCCGGACGGCGAGGTCGTTGCGCTTGGCCTTGAGCTCGCGGCGCCCCAGTTCCAGCAGCGCGCCGTAGGCCAGCAGGTCGCGGTCCATGGGGCGCACGCGGGGGTTGACGGCGAGCATGCGCTCCAGGTGCGCGAGGGCCGTCTCCGGGTCCCCCTGGGCGACCACGGCGATGAAGGCCCTCAGGTAGAGCAGGTCAGGGTCCTTCGCGCCGTAGGCGGTGCGCCGGGCGTAGCGCTCGGCCCAGGCGAGCGCCCGGGGCACGTCCCCGGTGAAGGCCGCGGCCTGGCCGGCCAGCATCAGCGCGGGGAGGTGGTCGGGGGCCTGCTCCAGCGCGTCCTGGAAGAGGCGCTCGGCCTCCAGGCCCAACTGGCGGGCGTGCTCGGCGCGGCCCTGCTGCCAGGCCCGCTCGGCCTCCTGGAGCCGCTCGTGGCCGCGCCCGAGGAGATTCTGGGCGGTGGCGGGATCCGCCCCGGCGGGTCGACCGGGGGCCAGGGCGCCGACGAACGCGAGGAGCAGGAGGAGCGCCCCCAGGCGAACCCGGCGCCGGGGGTCGCGGGCCCGGGAGGCGGGACGAGGGCCGAAGAGGGTCGGGGCAGAGGGCCGCACGAGAGCGGTATACGCCGAAGCGGACGGGCCTGCATCCCCCGAAGCCGCCATCCCCGGCGAGGGCGCCTGCGCCGGCCACGGGCTGTAGCAGAACCGCACAGTTCTGGCCCCAGGCCTCCAGGGGCCTTGGACCTTGGTTCGTAACCCGTTGCTCCCAAACGACTTAGGATCGCGGACCCGGATCCCGCGCTGGCATGGCCCTTGCGCTTCCCGGGCCCGAGCCATGGCGCACCCCAGCCAGTCCCGCACCTCGCCCCCCGTTCCGCACCCGCAGGCGGCCGGTCGGGCGCAGGCGGCCGGGGCGCGTCCGGGCCGCCCCCCCCGCGCCGCGGAGGGGGAGATCGACCATCGCGGCCTGCCGCAGAACCGCAATTCCGCGCCCCGCCTGGGGCGGGGATGCTTGCGGGCCAACTCGCGGCTTTCTATAAACCTTTCCGACAGCCTGCGGGCCCGTGCGCCCGTGCGGCCCGAAGGTCGGACCCGGCGTGCCAGGGAGGGACGCCGGACCGCCCCCCGTCGGCGAGAGGAGTCCATCATGCGTCAGCGAGCCAACCGGACTGTCGGCAGCCCCCGCACGGGAAGCCGCGCCGGCCTGCTGCCCTGCCTCCTGGCCGCGTCCCTCTGGGTGACCGGCTGCGGCGGGGGCGCCCCGGGCGACCACGTCCAGGAGCCGGTCGTGCGGGCCTTCTCGCCCTTCATGTCGCCCTTTGACTTCAACACGCTGAACCAGAACCCGACCTTCACCGACGCGGGCCTCACGGTCTCGACCGACCCCTTCTACCTGGGCAAGATCGTCATCGTCTTCCAGAGCGACACCGAGATCGATCCCGCCAGCCTGTTCATCGGCGGGCAGCCCTTCCTCGGCCCCGACCCCGGTTCGCTCCAG
The DNA here is from genome assembly GCA_026647295.1 of Planctomycetota bacterium. Classification (GTDB taxonomy): domain Bacteria; phylum Planctomycetota; class PLA2; order PLA2; family JAEUHO01; genus JAPKHB01. The sequence continues at coordinate 2,962 of JAPKHB010000237.1, forward strand.
ATCACGCGCGAGATCCCGGGCGTGGGCAACGTGCCGATCCCGGTCCAGGTGACGCTGGAGACCCACCCGGTCACCGGCGCCCGGCTGATCGTCTGCCAGCCGCTCCCGCCCTTCGCCGTGGACGACGGCCTGGGCGGCTACACGACCAACCTGGACGCCGGCCAGTACACCGTCGGCGTGTTCAAGAACCTGAAGAACACCGAGGGCAAGGCGCTGCGCGACGGGCCCGTGTTCCACAGTTTCACCGTGGGCGCGACCGACACGATCCTGCCGCGGGTGGTGACCAGCAGCCCGGGCAACGGGCAGGTCGGCGTGGGCGCCGGCGTCCCGGCTCCGGCCCCGCCCCCCGGGGTGCCGGCCGACAGCATCGCGCCCGTCGCCACCAACATCTTCGGCCCGACCACGCCCGACATCGTCATCCGGTTGAGCGAGGCGATCAAGGCCTCCAGCGCGATCGCGAGCAACGTGCAGGTGGTGGACGCGGGCGCCTTCACCCCGGGCGGCGGCGCGCCCCCGCCCCTCACGCCGGCCCCGAACTTCCCGCAACTCAAGAGCCAGCTCGACCAGATGACCCTGCCCTCCAACGGGCACGAGATCGTCTGGCGGGCCGACCCCACCACCGGCGGCTTCCCCTTCGGCACCCAGGTCCAGGTGACGCTGCTGGGCCTGTGGAACGACGCGGCCAGCATGGCCGCCAACCCGGGCACCCCGGACAACCCCTCGCCGATCCAGGACCTGGCCGGCAACGCGATGGAGTTGAGCCACACCTTCCAGTTCCAGACCATCGCCCCGCCCTCGCTCCCGCGCAACCCCTACCCCGAGTTCGCGATCTGGTGGTCGGCCTCCGACCGCATCGGCTGCATCGACACGGTCAACCAGAAGGGCATCGCCGACCAGTTCAACGGCGTCGCCTTCCCCCAGGGCGTGCCGCGGAACGTGCTGCCCCCCTTCAACGACACCATCTCCACCTCGGCCAACATCCCCAACTTCGAGCCCTTCGAACTGATCGTCGACACGCGCACCAACGGGGCCACCTGCCACTCGTGGGTCTACGTGCAGTCCTCCAACAGCGGCCAGGTGGCCATCATCTGGACCCGCAACTCGGTGCCCGTGGCGCTGATCAACTCCCCGAAGCCCGGCGGCATCGCCGTCCAGGGCCACCGCAACGGCCCCGGGGTGCTGCTGGTCACCAACGAGTCGGCCAACACCTTCACGGCCTACAACATCGGCGCGCTCACCCGCGGGCTGCCCTTCCTCAACGGCCCGCTGTTCATCACCAAGGTGCAGCCCACCGGCAACACCCCGCGGGCGATCTCGATCACCCAGGGGCCGCCTCCCGCCCTCCTTACGGACCACTGGAACCGCGACGGGGGGAGTTCCGGCCCGAGCCAGGAGGTGATCATGTACGCCGACTTCACCGACGGCACCGTGAACACCATCACCCTGGCCAGCGACGCGCCGGTGAAGCAGTTCGCGCTCGGACCCAACTCCTCGCCCAACGACATCTCCTTCACGCCCTGCTTCGGCCTCAACCCGCTCATGTTCGCCGCCATCTCGCAGGGCGGCCTGCCCGGCGAGGGCAAGGTGGCCTACTACGTGGCCGGGCCGGGTTGCCTCACCGGCTCCCAGACCGCGAGCCGCCCCGACGCCATCGTGGGCGACCTGACCGGCTTCGAGGGGCCGGACGGCTTGGACTGCAACTTCGCGACGGGCCAGCAGGCGTTCTTCACCGTGGCCGAGTCGGGTTCGGGCGCGAACGCCATCTCCACGCTGGGCCTCGAGATCGGGGCGGCCAACCTGCCGCGGGTGATCAGCCGCTTCACCAACGTGGGCGCCAACCCGACCAAGGTCGCCCATCGCTCCTCCTGGCTCAACCCGTGCGTCGCCCCGGCCTTCAACGGCTTCAACGAGTGCTTGAGCGACACGCTCACCAACTGCCACTGGTCGGGCACCGAGCAGGACGTGGTGAAGCTGGCGCGGATCGACGGCACGATGGTCCCCACCCGCGACCTCTACGTGTGCGCCCGCGGCGCCTCGCAGGTCACGGTCGTGGACCTGGTCTCCGGCGCGCGCAACTTCTACAGCCCGATCAGCATCCCCGGCGTGCGCTTCGTGGGCTCCACCTGCACGCAGTAACAGCACTTCGGACCCGCACCCGTTCAGCCCCTTCCACCTCGCGCGGCGCGTCCGGCACGGGAGCCCTCCCTCGCATTGCGGGATCCAGCGACATTCTCGCACCATCGGCGCCCCCTCCCGGTGCGCCGTACGTCCGTAGCTCCGACCCCTGAACGCTTGCTCGGACCCGCACCCGGTCAGGCCCGGATGGCGGCCAGGATCTGCTCGACCTCCCGGGGCAGTTCGGGCAGGTCGTGGAGCACGTCGCCCACCAGCGCGTCCTGGGTGAGGCCGCGCGCCTCGGCCTCGAAGGAGGGGAGCAGCCGGTGGCGTAGCGCCGGGAGCAGGGCCCAGGCCAGGTCCTCGGCCACGACGTAGGAGCGGCCCGCGCGCAACGCCGCCACCCGGGCGACGCGGCAGATGGCCTCCCCGCCCCGGGGGCTCGCGCCCAGGCGCAGGTTGCGCCGGGCGCTGTCGGTCGCGCCGGGACCGCGGGGGTCCGTGGCGCGCACCACCCGGGCCACCTGGAGCAGGAGCGGCTCGGCGATCTGGACCTGGCGCGCCTCGGCGATCAGCGCCTCGACCTCGGGGCCGCCCACCACCGGCTCGGGGAGCGGCGGCTCGGCCCGTTGTGTGCGGGCGAGCACCTCCACCAGCGCGCGCTCGTCCGGCATCCCATCCGTCGGGCAGCTGTTCACAATGGCCTTGGCGCAAAGCCGGACCGGCTTCATGGTCGGATGTTCCGGAGACTTCATGGGACGATCGAAAAACCACGCGTCGCCCTGTTTACGACCTCCGTACCAAGCATGGCGCGTCCACCCGTACAGAACGGGGAGTGATTCGGCGTCCGGTTGCTCGCCCTCGAGTTTGGCCGCCTCTTCGGCAGACAGTCCGTGAAGAATGGGCTCCGACTGATGCTGATAATCCGAACCGCCGAGCGTGAACCGCTGCTTCACCCAAACGATATACCCCTGCCAATGCCCGCCTGCGTCGGTAAATGCCTTCCAAAGCGAATGCAGCTCGCCATACGACATACAGACGTAAAATGCCCCGGACACATTCGCGACCAGATTCCCCATAACCCGTCCGAGAAAGGCGAGAAATTCTTCTCGCGGCATCTTGTCGTTCGCGATTTCTTTGCGACCGTCGTGGCGAGCGCATTGGGGTTAGCAAACGTCACCTCGCCCGGCCCGCTTTCCACCGACCAGGCGTAG
>JAPKHB010000238.1 GCA_026647295.1 Planctomycetota bacterium
CGAGGACGCGCAGCGAGAGCCGTCCGGCGAGGTAGAGCGAGACCAGGCCGTGGGTGGACGCCCACAGCAGGCGCGCGATCGCGAGCGCGTCGCCGGCGAGGGCGCCGCCGTCGACCGCGGCGCGCACCGCGTCGTGGAGGAAGCCGAACGCGCGCCGCGACTCGCGGTCGACGTCGGCGTCGGCCGGCGTCCCGGCGTCGTCTTCGCCGTCGGGCGCGCGGACCTCGAACATGATCCGGTAGGCGTCGGGCTCGTCGAGCGCGAACTGGACGTACGCGCGCTTGAGCCGCAGGAGCCGCTGCGTCGGGTCGGTGACCCGGCCGGCGGAGGCGGCGAGGGCGTCGCCGAAGCGGCGGAACGCCTCGGCGCGCACCAGGGCGAAGAGCTCGTCCTTGCCGCGCAGGTAGCGGTAGGACGTCATCGCCGACACGCCGAGCTCGTCGGCCAGCGCGCGCATCGTGACGCCCTCGTACCCGCGGGCGGCGAACAGCTTCATCGCCGCCGCCGTCGCGCGCGCGCGGAACGCGGCGATGTCGTCGTCCTGGAGCGCGGCGCGGGGCATGACGCCCCGATCGTATACAACGTAAAATTTACGCTGTAAACAAGCTCAGGGGAGCTGGTTCTCGAGCGGCACCGCGACCTTCAGGTAGCGGATCTTCTTGGTGTCGTCGGTGGCGACGACCTGGCCGGCGGCGACGAGATCGACGCTCTGGGTATAGGTCCGGCAGTCCCCGGCGCCGCCGCCGAGCGGCGACGTGCTGATCGCGGTGCAGGTGGTGACCTGGTGCCCGGAGATCGCGAGCGCGCGCACGTCGACCAGCCACGGCGCGTTCGTCGTCGCCTTGTAGGTCCCGGCGGTCAGCGCGCTGGAGGTGCCGTAGAACCCGCTGTTCGTGAACGTCACCGCGCGCGCGGTGACCGCGATGTGCGAGACCGCGTTGTTCACCCCGGTCGGGGACGCCGCCGAGTCTACGGCCTCCCAGGCCCCGTTCGGCCCCTCGCCGGCACCGGGGGCCAGGGCCCCGCCCCCGGCGCCCCGCGTCCCGGGGGCCGGCTCGCGCGCCCCGCGCGCGCCGACTATGCTCGGGCGTGGCCCGGCGCCCCCGCGCGCCGCGGGAGGAGGAGCCATGTTCCGCGTCCGCATCCTGATCCTCTGCGCGGCGCTCGGCGTGCTCCCCGGCTGCGCCGCCTCCAATCCGAGCGCCGCCCCGAACCCCAACCCCCAGGCCGGCCCCAACCCCAATCCGCAGGCCGGTCCCAACCCCAACCCGCTGGGCCGCTCGAGCCCCTACGGCGTCTCCCCCGGCGTGCCGGGCTACCAGGAGGGCGGGCACGGCTGGCGCTAGGCGCAGCGGGCGCGGCCCCGGCGCGCGCGCGGGGGGCTCACATGTCGATGGCGAGGGTGAGGACGAAGTTGCGGCCCACCTCGTTCACGCCCGAGCCGTGGATGCGGTAGTTCTCGTCGAAGAGGTTCTCGACGCCCAGGCTCGCGGTCACGTCCCGGCCGAGCCGCGCGCCCACCCGCCAGTTGAACGTCGTCCAGGCGGGCGTTCCGCCGGGCGGGATGCGCCGCACGTCCGTCTCGTCCCGGAAGGACAGGCGGTCGGCGTCCTCCTGGTGCAGCAGTTCCGCCTGGGTCCAGAAGCGGCTCTCGGCCGACCCCAGGCGCGCACCGACCATGAACGAAAGGGGCATCGTGCGGTCCAGCGGCCGCCGCCGCTTGACGCCGGCGGGGTCGAGTTGGTCCACCTCGCCGTCCATGAACGACAGCGTCCCGAACACCCGCAGGCACTCCCAGGGCTGCCAGGCGGCCTCCAGGTCCACGCCCATCACGTGCCCGTCCCCGATGTTGTCCTTGCGCACCTCGGGCGTGCCGTCGATCAGCGCGCCGGTGGGCGAGCGGATGATCGTGTCGTCCAGGAGCGTGAGCCAGCCCGCCACGCTGACCCGCCAGCGGGGCGCCTCGTGCTTGGCGCCGAGTTCGAAGGCCAGGAAGCGCTCCGACTCGAGGTCCGGCGCGGGCGACTCGACGACGCTGGTGCTCTCCAGGGCGGTGAGGTCCGAGAGCGACGGGGCGCGAAAGCCCTGTGAGGCGCCGCCGAAGAGGTTCCAGCGCGGCGCGAGGCGGTAGACCGCGCGCAGGCTGCCCACCAGGTCGCTCCAGTCCCCGTCCACCGCGATGACGTTGCCCGGGGTCGTCGGGTCGGAGCCGGCGACCGCCGGGTTGTCCACGCGGTCGGCGCGCGCCGAGGCGTAGGTCCACCGGGCTCCGGCGTAGACGTCCAGGCGGCCCCAGTCGGCGTGGTCCTGGACGTAGACGCCGAGGAGGTCGTAGGTGCCCTCGTCGCCCAGCGGGCCCTGCACGTCGGAGCCGGTGAAGACGCCGGCCAGGAAGTTGTCTTTGAAGCTGCGCACCTCGTCGTGGTACCACTCCGCGCCGTAGGTGAAGCGGCCCCAGCGGGTCGGGCTCTCGAGTTGGAGTTGGACGCCGTACTGGTCCACCTCGAACCCCGAGAGGTCGCGCCGCCCGCCGGTGCGTTCCCGGTCCCGCTCCTCGCCGTGGCGGTGCCAGCTCACCCCGAGGAAGCCGCGCGAGAAGGGCGTGCAGCACGCGCCGTGGTCGAAGCCCAGGCGCGCGTAGGCGAGGTCGCGCTCCTGGTCGAAGTCGCGCTTGAGCTCGGAGCCCACGGCGGTGCCGTGGAAGGGCACCGCGTCCACCGTCTGCTCGGTGCGCGGGGCGTTGTACTGGCGCACGTGCTGCCACCCGGCCGCGAGGCTCCAGCCGCCCCCCAGGCGCCAGTCGACGCGCGCGTCGGCGTCCCACTCGTCGATCCCGCCGGTGCCGGGCAGGAGCCCGTCGCCGCTGATGAGGTCGCCAAGGCGCCGGTGGGTCACCCCCACCAGCCAGCCCAGGTCGTTGCGGTTGCCCTCGACCTCCGCGCGGCCGAAGGCGGCCTGCTCGGCGCTCGCCGCGCGGGCGAGCCAGCGGCCCTCGGCGTGCACGCCCGGCGCGAAGGAGTGCCGGCGCCGGGGCATGGCGTTGAGCGTCCCCCCCACGGCGTCGCTGCCGTAGAGCACCGAGTGCGGGCCCCGCAGCACCTCGATCTCGTCCAGGGACCAGGGGTCCACCGTGGACCAGTACTGGTTGGGGCCCGCGCGAAAGGCGCTGTGGTTGAGCCGGATGCCGTCGATCAGGAGGACGTTGTAGTAGCCGGTGAAGCCGCGGATGAACGGGCTGGCCTGCAGCGGCGCGGTGCGCTGGAGCAGCACCCCCGCAAGGCCCCGCAGGGCGTCGCGCAGCGACGCGGCGCTGCGGTACACCACCAGGTCCTCGCGCCCCACCACGTCGAGGAAGTAGGGCACCTCGAAGGCGGGCACGTCCCGGCGCAGGCCGGCGTGGCTGCGTTCCTCGCCCTCGCCGAAGAGGCGCGGTGCGTGGACCACGAGGCCGGGCAGTTCCAGCGGGGCGGCCGGGGGCTCGGGCTCTTCGGCGGGCGGGTGCGGGGGCGGGTCCTCGTCGGCGGCCCCGGCCGGAAGGGCCCGCAGGGCGAGCCCGAGCAGCGCGAGGAGGACCGCGAGGCGGGTCGTGGCGGAGCGGGGAAGGTTGCGCATGGCCGGGACCATACGGGCCCGCCGCGGCCTTCCAAGCCCCCGTTCGCGGCGGGCATTACGCGCGCATTGCCGGCGCCGCGGGCGCCTCCAGGGTCGCCACCAGATCTCCGTCCTCGAGCGCAAAGCCCAGGGTGAGGCCCGCCGAGCGCGCCAGCGACGCGGCCAGGGCGAGGCCCAGGCCCAGGTGCTCGCCCGCGCCCGAGCGGGCCGCGTCCTTGCGCCAGAACGGCTCGCCCAGGTGGCCGAGGTCGGCGGGAACGAGCCCGGGGGCGGCGTTGCGGACCGCGACGCGCACCCGGGATGCGCGGCCTTCGACCGCCGCCGTCACGCGGCCGGGCCCCGGCGCGTGGGCAAGGGCGTTGTCCAGGAGCACCCCGAGGACGGTCTCGAACGCCTCCGGGTCGGCCGAGGCCTCGAGCGACTCGCCCGCAAGGACGAGGGTGAGCCCGCGCGCGGCGGCCCGCGCGGTGCGCTCGGCCAGCGCCCGTTCGAGGCTCGGGCGTACGGCGATGCGCGCGGGGCGCCCGGCCGTCGCGCCCGCCCGCGCCGCGCGGAGCACGGCGCCGACGATCCGCTCCATCTGCGCGGCGATCTGCCCCGCCTGCGCGGCCAGGAGGCCCAGCGCCTCCGGGTCCCCCGGCCGGGCCTGCGCGAGGTCGGCGGCCGCCCGCAGTTCCGCCACCGGCGTGCGCAACTCGTGGGCGACGTGCGCGCTCACGCGGCTCTCGCGCTCCAGCGCCGCCCCCCAGGCCACCAGCGCCCGGTCGAGCGCCTCGGCCAGGGGCCCCAGTTCGGCCGGAAGGCCCCGGGGGTCCAGGCGGGCCCCGGCGCCCGCGCGCGCGAGCGCCTCCACCCGGCGGCGCAGGTCCTCCAGCGGGCGAAGCCCCCGGCGCACGGCCCACGCGACCGCCAGCAACACCGCCAGCGCGAGCGCCCCGAGCAGGCCGAGGAAGGCCTGGCGCAGGCCCGCGACCCGCTCGTCCAGCGGCGCGCGCCCGCGCGCCACGACGACGCGGGCCTCGAGCACGTCGCCCAGGCCCTCGGGGAAGAGGCGGCCGAGGGCCTCGTTGAAGCGCTCCGGCTCCAGCGGCACCGCGACCGGGGGCAGGGCGACCACCCGCCCCGGGCGCCCGTCGGGAAGCGTGCGGTCGAGGGCGCCCGGCGCGGCCACGTCGAGCGCCGGGTGTCGTGCGGGCAGGGACGGGGAGCGGGCGACCTCCGCGCCGCCCCGGCGCACGAGGAAGTACTCCGCGCCCGGGCCCGGCTCGTAGGCGCCCCAGCGCCGCGCCGTTTCGGCGAGTTCGAGGCGCACGCCCGCCTTCAGCGCGGCGCGCAGCCGCGCCCTGGGGCCCGGCTCGGCCGGTTCCGTGAGGGCGCGGGCCCCCAGGCGGTTCAGCTCCTCCTGGAGCTCGGGCCGGATCACCGCCACGAGGCTCTGGGCCACCGCCCGCCCCTGGCGCGCGAGTTCCGCGTCGAAGTCGGCCTCGAGGACGGCGCCCAGGCGCGCGTCGAAGACGAAGCCCGCCCCCCCGACGCACACGGCGAGGCCCGCGCCCAGCCCCAGCAGGAGGCGCCGGCGCAACGAGGTCACGAGCCGGGCAGTTCCAGCACGTAGCCCAGGCCGCGCCGGGTGCGGATCTGCGGCCCGCCCTCGACCGCCCCGAGCTTGGCGCGCAGGCGGCACACGGCGGTGTCCACCGCGTTGCTGCTGGGCAGGGTGCGCTCGCTGTACAGCGCGTCCTCGATCTCCAGGCGCGTGACCACCTCCCCCTGGCGCAGGGCCAGCAACTCGAGCAGGGCGTACTCGCGGGGCGTGAGGTCCAGCGTCTCGCCGTCGTGGCGGGCCCGGCGCTCGGCGGCGTCCACCGTGAGGCGCCCGAGCACGATCCGCGGGTCCTTGCGCACGAACTTGCGCCGCGCCAGCGCGCGCAGGCGGGCGACGAGTTCGTCGAAGGCGAAGGGCTTGACGAGGTAGTCGTCGGCCCCGGCCGCCAGCCCCCGCACGCGGTCCTCGACCGTGTCGCGCGCCGTGAGCACCAGGACGTGGGTCTCGTTGCCGGCGGCGCGCAACTCGCGCAGGACGGTGAGCCCGTCCAGGCCCGGCAGCATGAGGTCCAGGACGATCAGGTCGTAGGGGTTGTTGCGCGCGTAGCGAAGCCCTGTCGGCCCGTCGGCCGCCAGGTCGACCGCGAAGCCCTCGCGCCGAAGGCCCAGGTCCAGCGTGGCCCGCAGGCGTTCGGAGTCCTCGACCAGCAACAGGCGCATGGGCGTATCCAACGGGCACGCGGGCGCCTTGGCAAGCCGCGGCGCATCGCGGCCGGGTTTGGGGTCCGGGGGCGCGGGCCCGGGACGCCCGGACGCGCCGCCCGCCGACCCGCCGACCCCTCCGTCGGCCCCCGGCCCCCCAAGGGCGTAGGCTGGCCGGGTCGCGGACTCCCCTGGACCATGCCGCTCGACCTCCTCCTCATGCGCCACGCCAAGTCGAGTTGGGCCGGCGGCGCTCGTGCCCCGGGCGCGCGCGGCGCTCGCGGCGCTCGAGGACGGGCGCCGCGCGGTCGCCGAGATCGAGGGCCTGCGCGCCGGCGAGGTGCGCCTCGGCGCGGGCGCGACGGCGTGCACCTACCTCTTGCCGCCGATCCTGGCCGAGTTCCGCGCGCAGCACCCGGGCGTGCGCTTCC
>JAPKHB010000239.1 GCA_026647295.1 Planctomycetota bacterium
GCGAGCAACGACGGCTACCTGCTCCAGTACTTCCAGGAGCGGGGGATCCCCTGCCTCGGCATCGAGCCGGCGTCCAACGTGGCGGAGGCGGCCCGCGCGCGCGGGATCGACACCGTGTCGCGCTTCTTCGGCACGGAGACGGCGCGCGCCCTGCGCGCCGAGCGCGGCCCGGTGGACCTGCTGCTCGGCAACAACGTGCTCGCCCACGTGCCGGACCTGAACGACTTCGTGGCGGGGATGGCCCGCTTCCTGGCCCCGGACGGCACGATCACGATGGAGTTCCCGCACCTGCTGCGGCTGATGGACGAGAACCAGTTCGACACGATCTACCACGAGCACTTCTCCTACTTCTCGTTCACGGTCGTCGAGAAGGTCTTCGCGGCCCACGGCCTCACGCTGGTGGACGTCGACGAGCTCCCGACCCACGGCGGCTCGCTGCGCATCTACGCGCGGCACGCCGAGGCGAAGCCTCCGATCGGCCGCGCCGTCGAGGCGCTGCGCGAGCGCGAGGCCGACCTCGGCGTCGAGACCCTCGGCTTCTACGCGCCCTTTGCAGCGCGGGGGTCCTCGGCCCCCTGCGCCCCGCCGCGGCCGAGGAGGATCCGCGCCGGGCGGCCGAGCAGGCGGAGCTCCAGCGCATGGTGGACGCGCTGCGGCCCGAGGTGGCCCGCCTGCGCGGCCTGGCGTGGAAACACGAGGTCCCGGCGGCCGTCCTGAGCCGGGCGGAGGTCGAGGCGTTCATGCTGGCCGAGCTCGACGAGGAGCTCCCGCCCGACAAGCGGGCGTTGGCCGTGCGCATCCTCAACCGCCACCACCTGCTGCGGCCGGGCGAGGATCCGGTCGCGATGCAGATCGAGGCGATGCGCGAGATGGTGGCGGGCTTCTACGACCCGGACACCAAGCGGTTCTACGTCGTGGAGGGGATGACCGGCCACGGCATGAAGCCCACGATCGTGCACGAACTGGTGCACGCGCTCGAGGACCAGCACTTCGACCTGGAGGCGATCGAGAAGCCCTACCGCGAGACCGACCCCGACCGGAGCTTTGCGATCCGCTGCGTCTGGGAGGGGAGCGCCGAGTGGGTGCGGCGGCGCTACCAGATCGAGGACGCGGCGGTGGACGGCGAGTACTACCGCCAGCAGATGGAGGGCGCCGAGGAGCAGGCCCGGACCCAGGTCCGCCTGCTGACCGAGCGCATCCCGGCCTACATGGTGCTCTCGACGCTGCTCCACTACCGCGTCGGGCCCCACTTCATCCTCGAGGCGGTCGGGGACGACCTGCCCGGGGGGATCGCCCGCGTGCTGGCCGACCCGCCGACGACCCAGGAACAGGTGCTCTACCCCCATCGTTGGCTCGGCCCCGAGCGCGACCATCCGCGCCGGGTGATCTGGGCCCCGGACTTCGACCCGGCGCGCGCCAAGCGGGGGCGGGTCCTCTTCCGCGGCACGGTGGGCGAACTCGACCTTGCGACCTTCCTGGACTACTTCGTCGGCGACAACGACGGCCGCCTGACCGAAGCGGGCATCGCGGCGGGCCGGTACGTGGCGGCCGAAGCGCGCGAGGCCGCCCAGGGCTGGGACGCCGGGGAGGCGGTGTACCTGGAACTCGACGGCGGGCGGGTGCTCGTGGCGCAGGCGCTGGCCTTTGACCGGGAGGAGGACGCCGTGGAGGCGGCCGGGACCCTCTGGCGCGCGCTCACGCTGGCGTACGCCGACAGCCTCGTGCGGCCCGGCGGCCCCGGGGCGGAGCCCCCCGACTTCGCAGCGGCGCCGGAGACGTCCGCGCTGCTGGCCAGCGAGCACGGCGTCGCGCGCATCCTGCGCCGCGGGCGCGAGGTGCTCTGGCTCGACGGGGGGACCGCCGCCGAGCACGCCGAGTTCTGGCCCGCGCTGGCGGCCACGCGCTTCGAAGCCGACCCGCGCGACCGCGGGGACGGGACCACCGCCGCCGCGGCCTTCGCCGGCTGCGACGTGGTGGACCTGGAGCGCGGGGTCGGCCTCGTGCTGCCGGCGGGGGAGTGGACCGCGCTGGAGGATCCGGCGGAGGGCGTCTTCGCGCACCTGCGCGGGGCCGCGATGGAGGTCGAGGTGCGCGTCGCCGACCAGGCCGCCACGCCCGCGGGGATCACCCACGTGTTCCAGCAGGCGCTGGGCCCCATGTTCCGCGCGGAAGGCCAGGAGCCGATCGCCTCGCGGTTCGGGCCCGGGCTCCGCTACGACCTGCCCGGCGGCCAGGGGGTCTCGCTCTTCGCCGTGAGCGACGCCGCGCGCCTCTACGTCGCCGTGGTCCGCCAGACCGCCCCCGTCGAGCGGGACGCGCTCGCCGCGGCCGTCGACCGGCTCTTCGCGGGCCTGCGTTCGGTCCCGTCCTACTGATCCCCGGCCGCGCGGCCGGCCGGCCCGGCGCGACCGGCCGCCGGGGTGCGCCGGCCCCGATCAGCCTGCGACTTCGCCCAGCCGGCGGATCGAGCGCACGTCGGCGGCGGGCACGACGAGCCGGTCGAAGCGCTTCCAGACGCCAAAGCGCGCCGCCTGGGAGAGCCAGGCCTCCTTGCTCACCCGCCGGCCGTGGGCGTCGGCCTGGGCCTCGTCGTGCACGTCCCCGTCCAGCAACACCACGCCCTCGGGGCGCACCGTGTCGCAGCGTCCGACGTAGAGGCGGGAGCCGTGCGTGTCGACCACGACCGTGATGCCGTGCAGGTCCCCCTTGTCGGAGTGGAACGTCCCCACCGCCTTACCGGGGCTGGGCGAGGGCCTCGAAGGCCGAGACCAGGTCGAAGGCGATCGCCGGGGCGTCGCGGCTCTCGATGCGGTGGCGCGGCACGAAGTCGACCAGTTCCTGGTCCCGGAACAGCGCGATGCTGGGGCTGCTGGGCGGGACCTGGGAGAAGTAGGAGCGCGCGCGGGCCGTCGCCTCGAGATCCTGGCCGGCGAACACCGTGCCCACGTGCTCGGGGCGCTGTTCGGAGCGCAGGGCGAGGCGCAGCGCCGGGCGGGCCATGCCCGCGGCACAGCCGCACACCGAGTTGACGAACACGAGCTTGGTGCCCGGCCGGGCCATGAAGGCGTCCACCTCGGCGGCCGTGCGCAACTCGGTCGCGCCCATGGAGGTCATGTCTTCGCGCATGGGCTGGACGAGGACGGGGTCGTAGGGCATGGGGGGCTCCGGGGGGGGCCGCCCATCGTACGCCGGGCGCGCCCCGGGCCGCCTCGAAGCCGAGAGCGGGGGCGGCGCCCCCGGAGCTTCGGCGGGGCCGGCGGCCTCGAATGATGCACCGGAGCCTGGCACCGTATGGTCAATCTTCGCCGACGAGTTGGCGCAGGATCTCGCCGGCCTCGGCGCGCGGCTCGGTGAGGGGGGCGCGGCGTACGAAGTCGCGCACGACGGGGTCCGTGCTCGCGGCCATCTCCTCGAAGGTGCCGGTGAAGACGACCCGCGCCCCCCCGGCCTGCGGCGCGAGCATGACGATCCGGTCCGCGATGATCCGCACGCTCTCCATCTCGTGGGTCACCACCACGATCGCCATGTTGAAGGCCCGGTTCAGGTTGCGGATGAGGTCGTCGATGCCTCGGCCGATCCGGGGGTCCAGGCCCGCGGAGGGTTCGTCGCAAAAGAGCAGGCGGGGGTCCATCGAGATCGCGCGCGCAAAGGCCACGCGTTTGCGCTGGCCGCCGCTCAACTGGTCCGGCAGACGGTGCTCGAAGCCCGAGAGCTGGACGAGGCCGAGCTTCATGCGCACGCTGATGTCGATGATCTTGGGGTCGAGGCCCGTGTGCTGCTGGAGCGGCAGGGCGACGTTCTCCCACACCGACATCGACCCGAACAGCGCCCCGCTCTGGTAGACCATCCCCAGGTTGCGGTAGACCTCGGCCTTCTCGCGCTCGGTGGCCCGCAGCATGTCCACGCCGAGCACGCGCACCGAGCCGGCCACGGGCTCCAGCACGCCCAGCATGCACTTGAGCAGCGAGGACTTGCCCGAGCCCGAGCCGCCCAGGATCACCACGACCTCGCCCTGGCGCACGGTGAGGCTCACGCCGTTGAGCACGACCTGCTGGTCGTAGCGCACGACGAGGTCCTTGACCTCCACCACGGGTTCGTCGCCGCCTCCGCGGGCCGCGCGCGGACGCGGCGCGGGGGGAGCCGGGGGGGACGCGTCGGCGGGCGGCACGCGGGCCAGTGTATTCGGGCGCGCGCTGCCTGCCCCGCGCCCCGCCGTCGCGCCCAGGGGCGGCACGCTGCGGTAGAGGGGCCCGCGGCGCCCCCCGACCGCTATATTCGGGCGCCATCCCGCGCGCGGTGCGGGAGGCGGAGCGCCCCATGCCCCAGTTGCGCGACGAGACCTTCGAGCACGCCCTGCGCCAGGCCGCCGGCTTCGGCGGCGCCCCGGCCACGATCGAGGAGCGCCTGGCCCGGATCCCGACGCTGGAGTCGCTGGCCGACCTGCCGCCGGGCACGCCGGTGTGGGTCCGCGCCGACCTCGACGTGGCCGACCGCGACGGGGTGATCGGCGACGACCCCCGGTTGGCCAGCCTGCACGAAACCCTGGCGGTCGGACGCGCGCAGGGCTGGCGCATGCTCCTCATCGGCCACAAGGGCCGCGAGCCCGACACCACGCTCGAGTACGTGCACCAGCGGCTCAAGGACATCGAGCCGGGCTGCGGCCCGTTCATCCGGGACTGGTTCGACGAGCACGCCGAGACGCTCACCGGCGTGGCGGTCAAGGCCGTCGAGGGGCTCAAGCCGGGCCAGTTCCTCGTGTTCGAGAACGTGCGGCGCTACGCCTTCGAGCGCCGGCTGTGGACCGCGGTTCCGGAGCAACTCGCCGGCATCGCCGACGACTTCGAGCGCATCGCGAGCGCCTTCCGCCAAGGGGCGACGGTGTACGTGAACGACGCCATCGCGGCCGGCAACAAGGACTTCTCGTCGACCGCGCTGCCGCTGGCGATGGGCCGGGTGGCGCTCGGCGCCTTTGCGCGCCGGGAACTCGGCCAACACGTCGTGCGGGCCCGCGAGGCCGGCCTGGTGATCTTCTCGGGCCTCAAGCTCGACAAGTTGAAGGACCTGCACGGGATCGTCCGCCGGGGCCGCGTCGAGTTGATCCTGGCCGGGGGGAGCCTCGCCATGGCCATGCTCCGGGCCCTGGGCGAGATCGAGGGGCGGGAGCGCTCCATCGGCGCCGCGGGCAACGAGGCGAACAAGGGGGCCAAGGCCTACGTGCCGTCTTCGGCGGTCGAGCAGGCCCGCCGCCTGCTGGAAGACGCCCGGGCCCGCGACATCCGCGTGGTCCTCCCCACCGACTTCGTGCTCGAGAGCGAGGCCGTGGTGGGCGAGATCCCGCCCGACGCCTGGCAGCGGGACGTGGGCCCCCGCACGCGGGCCCTGTTCGAGGAGGAGGCGCTCGCCTGGAGCCGGCGCACGCGCCGGCGGGTGGCCTTCTACAACGGGGTCGTCGGCCAGTTCGAGAACAGCGCCTTCGCGGAGGGGACGCGCGCGCTGGTCGGCACGCTCAAGCGCCTGCAGCAGGGCGGCATCCAGGTCTTCGTCGGGGGCGGCGAGGGCCGGGCGGCGCTCGAGCGCTTCGGTTCGCTCGGCGACGTGACCCATGCCTTCACGGCCGGCGGAACGATCCTCAAGTGCCTGGCCGACCGGCCGCTGCCGTTCCTCGAAGCCCTCGCCGCCCAGGCCCAGCCGGCCGAGGCCTGACGGCCGGCGGCACGGACCGGCGGCACGGACCGGCGGCCCGGGGCCGGCGCCGCCCCGGCGCCCGGCCGCGGGGGGCCCTGCGCCGGCCCCCGGCGCACGCGCCGAAGCGGGGCGGGCCGGCGGGCCGCGGCTATCATGGCCCGGCCTCTAGGGGCAGTAGCTCACCTGGTAGAGCGCCTCGTTCGCAATGAGGAGGTAAGGGGTTCGACTCCCCTCTGCTCCACCATCTGCGCGCGCGCGCAGCGCCCGCCCGCTGCGCGCGCGCCGCTTCCCGCCGCTCACGCCTCCTCGACCGCCCGGCGCAGTTCCCGCGCCGCGTCCCGCAGGCGGGTGGCGTCCTCGCCGCGCAGGACGATGCGCACGCTCCAGCGACCCTGCTGGCACACGGGGTAGGACCCGATGCTCAAGTCCCGGCACCGGGCCTGGAGGTCGGAGAGCAGCGGGGCGAGTTCACCCTCCCGCCGGCCGCTGTGGATCTCCTCTCGGAACAGCCCGGGCGCGGCGAACTCCCCCGCGATGCCCTCGATCAGGTCGCGGAAGAGGAAGGGCAC
>JAPKHB010000024.1 GCA_026647295.1 Planctomycetota bacterium
GTAATAATATCCAGAAACCGGTCAATTACTTGACGCAAAAAAATACATATGCCAACAACTCCACTCATTATAGGACTACTGGCTGCTTTCGCGGCCCGCGCGCCGGCCGAGGGCCTTGGCCAGGGCGCGCACCTTGGCCGGCGTGTCCACGAGGTGGTAGGCCACCTCGCCGAGCCCCCCGCCGGCGGCGTCGTCCTCCAGCCGCTCGAGCCGCCCCTTGAAGTCCAGTTCCGCGTACAGCGCCCGGAGGCGGGGCACGTCGGGGGGGCGCCGGGTGAGGGGGCCGCGGTCCACGGGGACGTCGCAGCGGATGGTCACCAGTTCCTTGCTCAAGCGCGCCTGGTCGGCGTAGGCCTTCAGGTTCTCGCGTAGCCGGGGCTGCTTCACGCCGTCGGCGGCGGCCAGCACGCCCTCCAGGCTGCCGTGCTCCTGGATCAGCTTGAGGGCCGTCTTCGGCCCCACCTGCGGCACGCCCGGAACGTTGTCGCTCGTGTCCCCCATCAGGCCGAGCAGGTCGGTGACCTGGTGCGGCGGGACCCCCAGCCACTCGACGGCGCCGGCGGCGTCCACGAGTTCGGGGGCGTCCGCGCCCGGCTTCATCACGTTGAAGAGCCGGACGTGGTCGCCCACGAGCTGGAGCATGTCCTTGTCGCCCGACACGATCCAGACGTCCTTCCCCGTGGCGGCCTCGCGGGCGGCGAGGGTGCCGATGATGTCGTCGGCCTCGTAGCCCGCCACCTGCAGGAACGGGATGCCCAGGCCCTCCACGGCGGCGCGGATCCACCCGAGTTGCGGCACCATCTCCTCGGGCATCTTCTCGCGCGTGGCCTTGTAGGCCGGGAACCGCGCGTGCCGGAAGGTGGGCTCGGGGCCGTCGAAGACGACGGCGATCTCCTCGGGCTGCTCTTCGTCCAGGATGCGGTCCAGCGCGAGCAGGAAGCCGAACACGGCCCCGGTGGCCTGTCCCTGCGCATTGGTCAGCGGCGAGCGCAGCAGGGCGAAGTGCGCGCGATACGCCAGGGCCATGCCGTCGAGCAGGAAGAGGCGCGGGCGGTCGGAACGGGTGCGCGGCTCGGCCATGGGGCGCCGATTGTGCCCGAGGCCGCCGACGCGCGCGAGGCCCCCGGTCGCGCCGGCCGGGCCGCGGGCGGGGCCGCGGGGTAGGATCCGCACCGTGCACGTGCGCCCGTCCTCGCCGGATGCCTTCGTGGCGCGGGACCGCGCGCGGCGCTTCGCGCTGCGCCTCGAGCAGGCGCTGGAGGATCGCAAGCTCGCCTACCTGGGCCAGGAGCGGGGCGTGACCACGCTGGTCAACGGCGCAGAGGAGGCGCTGGCGACGCTCGTCGCCGAGGCGGCCGAGACGATCGCCGAGGTGGACGCCGGGCGCGTCAGGGACCGCGAGCGCGGCCCCATGGAGGCGCCGCTGCTCGTGCTGGCCGAGGGGCTGGTGGCCCGCACCGACGCGATCCTGGCGCGCGACCGGGCGCGGGCCCGGGGCGGGGCGGACGCGCGCGCGCTGGAACGCGCCGTGACCGAACGCCTCGCGGCCGCGCTCGCGCGCGTGGACGCCTACTGCCGCGCCTACGACGAGAAGCGGCCCGCCGGGCCGCGCCGCGCGGCAGACCTCGGGCGGATCCTGGGCGAGGTAGAGGAGGACGCGGCGGCGCTGGCCGGGGCGGGCCGGATCGCGGCGCCGGCCACGGAGCGCGCGGCGCCGGTCGTGCAAAGCGACCCGGACGTGCTCGGCGACCTGCTGCGGGCCGTGCGGCGCGCGCTGCCCGGCGCGCGGGGCCCCTGGCGCATCGTCCCCGCCGAGGCGGACCGGCCGCTGGCGCTCGAACTCGGCGACACCCGGGGGGCCGCGGAAGGCGCCGCGCCGCCCGCGGTGGCGCGGGCCGCCTCCGTGCTGGGCTTCGTCCACCCGGTCGAGGTGGAGTGGTTCGTCGAACCCGGCCGCGCCGGCGGGCTGCTCTCGGCCCCCGCCGGCCCGCCGCGGGCGGTGGGCGCGCGCTGTCGGATCCCCGACGAGATGTCGGGCCGGGCCCGGTTGGTGCTCGAAACGTGCGGCGGCGAGGCGGCGTGCTGGCCGCCGACGGCGCAGGCCGCGGTCCGGGCGCTGCTGGCCGCGCCCCCGCTCCCCGAGGCCGGGTCGCCCCCGCCGGCGCGGCTGGTTGCGATCGCCGGCCTGCTGCGCGCGCTGGACGAATCGCTCGGGCCGGCGCTGCTGCCGCGGGCGGAGGCCCACCGCCTGCGCGAAGGCGTGCTGCGCATCCCGCGCGAGTCCACGCGCAAGGCGGGCGTGCGCCGCGATCTGTGCGATGCCCTCGCCGCGCGCTTCGAGGAGTTTCCCGTGCACCGGGTGGACGACGTGGTGCGCCGCGCGGCGCAGGGGCCCCCGGGCGCCCGGGGGGTGCGGCCGGCCGAGGCCGCGGTCCTGCTCGCCCTGTTCGGGCGCCGCTGGCGCGCCGCCGGCCGCGACCTTCCCGCCGCGCTCGACCTCACGCCGCTGGACGACGCCGGGGTGGAGGCCCTCGTCGAGGACCTGTGCGCCGTGGGGGTCATCCGGCGCGAGTTGGAGGCCGGACGCCCGGTCCCGCCGGCCCGGGTGACGCGCCTGGAGCGGGCCGCCCTCGGGGCGCTCGGGCGCCTGGGCCGGCTGCTCGCGCCCTGAAGGGCGGCGGCCGGCGCCCGGGCCGGGGGCCTACGGGACCTGGTCCGCGGTCTGGACCACCTTGCTGCACAGCCCGTAGGCGACGGCCTCCTCCGCGCTCATCCAGAAGTCGCGGTGCATGTCCTCTTCGAGCTTGGCCAACGGCCGGCCGATCTCGCGTTCGAAGAGTTCGTTGGCCTTGCGCCGAAGGCGCAGGATCTCCTTGGCGTTGATGGCGATGTCGCTGGCCGTGCCGCGGATGCCGACGCTGGGCTGGTGCAGCATCACGCGGCTGTGGGGCAGGATGAAGCGGCGGTCCTTCGGGGCGCCCACCAGGGCGATGGTGGCGGCGCTGGCCGCCAGGCCGGTCACGATCGTGCTCACCGGGGCGGCGACGTAGCGCAGCACGTCGTAGATCGCAAAGCCGTCGTCGGCCACGCCGCCGGGGCTGTTGATGTAGACGCGGATCGGCTTCTTCGGGGCGATCTGGTCCAGGAGCAGGATCTGCTGCACGACCTCGCGCGTCTGCTTGGGCTCGATGGGGCCGAACAGGAAGATGGAGCGCGAACGCAGCAGGTGGCGCTCGACGAGCGGCCGGTAGCGGCGCGCGGACTTCGCGGCTTCGGACGACATGAGGCGGTCTCCGGAGGGCCTGCCCGGCCGCGGCCGGGGCCCGCGACGGTACCCGCCGGGGGGGGCCGGGCGCAGTTCTGGCCCACCGCGCGCCGGCGCGCGCGGGTCAGGGCCCGGGCAGGTCCGGCGGCTCGACCAGCACGCGGAAGCCCAGCCAGGCGCGCCCTTCGTCGTCGCCCACGGGCGCGCGCTGGCGCTCGGCCGCGCGCCACAGGCGCGCCGGTTCGGGCAGGTCCTGGTACGAGCCGCCGAACACCTGGTGGTGACGCCCCACGCGCCCCCACCGGAAGGGCGTGGCGGTCCACTCTGCGGCGTTTCCGACCAGGTCCAGGGCGCCGAAGGGGCTGGCTCCGTCGGGGAAGGAGCCGACCGCCGTGAGCCGGCCCGGGCCCGCGCCCTTGAGGTTCGCCCGCCCGGCCACGGCCGCCTCGCCCCAGGGCCAGGTCGCCGTGCTGCTGCCCCTTAGCGCCCGCTCGTACTCCTCCAGCCGCGGCAGGCGCCCGCCCCGGGCCTCACGGGCGTAGCGCTCGGCCTGGAGCCAGGTCACCCCCACCACGGGATGATCGGCCGGCGCTTCGGGGTCGTCGGGCAGGCCCGAGAACGCCTCCTCGCCTCCTCGCGCGAGCGCGTCCAGCCACGTGCGCCACGCGGCGACCGTCACCTCGGTGCGATCGAGGTAGAAGGCCGCGACGCGCGCGCGTCCGCCCCCCGGACCGTGCGGGGGTGGGGCCGGCCGGGGGAGTTCGAGTTCCCCGGCCGGCACGTACACCATGCCCTCGGGCCGGTGGCGCAGGTGCCAGGTCCGTTCGAGTTGGGCGCGCAGGCGCACCAGGGCCGGGTCCGCAGGGGCCGCCGCGAGCCGGCGGTGCACCTCGGGGGCCACGGCCTCCACCTGGGCGCACAGCCGCGCGAGCAGGCGCGGGGACGGAGGGTCGGCGGCACACCACTCGTCCACGAGCGCCGCCGCCGGGGCCGGTGCAGGCCGCGACCCGTCGCCCTCCTCGCCGGCGGCGCGCCGGGCGCCTGCGCCCAGCGGCGCGGCGAGCAGCAGCCCGAGCAGCGCGAGCCACGCGGCGGCGGACAGGGGCGAGCGGCCGGGCGGCGGCATCCGGGTTGCGTTCCTGGCCACCCGGCCAGCGTATCCCGGGACGCCCTTCGGCGTCGGCGACCCTGCGCGGAAGCGCGGAACCTGGATCCGGCGCGCGCCCCCCCTCAAGTCGCTCGAATGATGCACCGGTGCCTGGCTCGGTACGGTCATTCGGGGCCGAGGAGGTCCTGGAGCGCCTGGTGGGCCCGGTTGAGGCGGCTCTTCACGGTGCCGATGGAGCAATCCAGGACCTCGGCCAACTGCTCGTAGGAGAGGCCTTCCACGTAGCGCAGCACGGCCACCGCGCGCAACTTCGGCGAGAGGCGGAGCAAGGCGCGCTGGACCCGCCGGGCGGTCTCGGCCCGCTCGCCGGCCAGGGTCTGGTCGACGTCCGGGCGGCCCGGCAGCGCCGCGGCCTCCAGGTCGACGGCCAGGTCGTCGAGCGAAGCCGCGGCCCGGCGGCCCTCGCGCCGCCGGCGATCGATGGCGCGGTTCACCGTCGCGCGGTAGAGCCAGGAACTGAACGCGGCGTCCCCGCGCCAGGTCCGGACCCGGCGCGGGAGGGTGAGGAAGATCTCCTGGACCACGTCCTGGGCCGCGTCCCGGTCGCCGAGCACCCGCAGGGCGACGTTGTAGACCCGCCGCTGGTGGCGGTCGAAGAGGGCGGTGAGGGCGGCGTCCCGCGCCCCCGGATCGTCGCCGAGCAGGGACGCAACCAGCCTCTGGTCGGTCTCCTGCTCCATGCCCGCTCCGGTCCCCTCGTGCGGAATCCTCCGCCCGAATGCTACCCAGCCCACCGCGTTCCTCGCCCCGGAGCCCGCCCGGTACCCTTCCAACGCCATGGCGCCCCGGCTCCTCGTCCTCCTGGCCGCCCCGCCCGACGCCCCGGGCTGTGCGGACGCCCTCGCGGCGGCCCGCCGGCGGCTGGACGAGGGGGCGGCCGTGCGGCTGCTCGTCCTGGGGGCCGGCCTGGGCTGGCTCGGTGACGCGCGCCTGGCCGCCTGGCCGGGCCCCAAGGCGCTGTGCAGCCGCGACGCAGGAGAACGGGGCCTCGCGGCCGGACCGGGCTCGGCCGACCTGGCCTGGTCGAGCGTGACGACGGCGTTGGGCGACCTCGCCCCCGGGGAGGACCTATGGCTGCTGCTGCCCTGACCCCGGAGCCGGACCCGGGCATCCTCGCCCTGCATGCCCGCCCGGGCTGCGACGCCGACACCCTCACCTTCGTGCGCCTGGTGGCGGGCCTCGTGGCCAACGGCCACGCGCTCGAGTGGGTCCTCGCCGCCGGGGCGTCCCCCGCCGCCCTGCGCGACGAAGGGCCGGCCGAGGTGGCCCGGACGCTGGCGGCCCTCGAGGCTCTCGGGGTGGCGCCGCGCGCGTTGGATCCGGGCCAGGCCGTGGCCCGACTGGCCGCCGGCTGGCGCCTCCTGCGCCTTGCGCCCCGGGGGCGCGGCGCGGCCCCGGCGCTGTTGCGTCTGGACCCGACCTGGCTCGCCGCGGCCGCCCGGGCGCCGGAGCGCGCCGTGGCGGAGTTGCTCGGCGCAGGCCAGGTCATCGGCCCGGGGGGATGAGGGGCGCCGAGCCGATCCCGGACGCCGACCCCCTACCCGGAATCCCCCGCTCCCGGCCACCCGCCGGAGAGCCCCCGAAAAGAACCGGCTCCGGCGGGCAAGGGAGTAGCCGCCGGAGCCGGGGGTCCAAGTCGAGGGGACTTGTGAGAGTAGGGATGTGGTGGAAGGTTTTGGGTTGACAGGGCAAAACCCCGACCTGGACACCCCACCCGGTCACCCGGATGGGGCGCCGGCCCTTGCCGGCCCCGATCTATCGGCCCTGCCCGCCCTCGGGATGGAGGGCCGAAGCGGCTTTATCAGCGTCCAATTCACGGGACGTCCGGCGTCGCGCCGGCCCCCCGGTCGCCCCGGGCCGGGCCGGGCCGGGTCGGGCGGCCCGCGGGGACGGGGCGCGCGCCGTCACCCCCCCCGAGCCGGCCCCACCCAGGGGGCCGGATCCGACGCCCCCGCGCCCTCGAAGCCCCGGCGCCGCAGGCGGCAGGCGTCGCAGCGCCCGCAGTGGGCGGCGCCTGCGCCGGGTGTGGGCACCGGGTCGTAGCAGGAGAGGGTGAGCTCGAAGGGGACGCCGAGTTCGAGTCCGCAGGTCACGATCCGGGCCTTGGACCAGGTCAGGAGCGGCGCCCAGACGCGGGGGGCCCTCCCGGCGGCCCCCGCCCGCGTGCCCAGCTCGGCCAGGCGGTCGAAGGCCTCCAGGAACTCCGGCCGGCAGTCCGGGTAGCCGGAGGTGTCCACGGCGTTGGCGCCGATCACCACCCGTGCGGCCCCGAGCACCTCCGCCAGGCCAAGCCCCAGGGAGAGCAACAGCGTGTTGCGCGCCGGCACGTAGGTCGGCGGCACCCCGGCGCCGATCTGCGCGTCGGACCGGTCCTTGGGCACGGGGACGTCAGCCTGGGTGAGGGCGCTGCCCCCGATCGCCCCGAGGTCCACGGCGACCTCGCGCACCGAGGCGAGCCCGAGCGCCGCGGCGACCGCCCGCGCCGCGGCGCGCTCGGCCTGCTGGCGCTGGCCGTAGTCCACGACCAGCGCGCTGACCTCGTAGCCCGAGCGCTGCGCCAGCGCGGCGGCCGTGGCGGAGTCCATGCCCCCCGACAGCAGCACGACGGCCCGGGGCGCGGGCGCAGCGCTCATCCGAGGTAGGCCTCCCGGACCTGGGGGTCCTCGCGCAGGCAACGGCACTCGTCTTCCAGCACGACCCGCCCGGTCTCGAGCACGTAGCCGCGCGCGGCGAGCCCGAGCGCCAGGTGGGCGTTCTGCTCCACCAGGAGGATGGTCGTGCCCAGCTCCGCGTTCACCCGCCGGATCTCGGCGAAGATCTCCTGCACCAGGATCGGGGCGATGCCCAGGCTGGGCTCGTCCAGCAGGAGCAGCCGCGGCCCGCCCATCAGCGCGCGCCCGATCGCCAGCATCTGCTGCTCGCCGCCGCTCAAGGTGCCGCCGGGCTGGCCCTCGCGCTCCGCCAGGCGCGGGAACAGGCCGTACACGCGCTCCAGGCGCGCTTGGACGCGATCGCGCCGGCGCTCCACGTACGCCCCCATCTCGAGGTTCTCGCGCACGGTGAGCTGACCGAAGATGCGCCGCCCTTCGGGGCAGTGCGCGATGCCCCGGCGCACCACGCGGTCCGCCCGCAGCCCGTCGATGCGCTCGCCCTCGAAGCGCACCTCGCCGGCGCTGGGCGAGAGCAGCCCGGAGATCGTCCGCAGCAGGGTCGTCTTGCCCGCGCCGTTGCAGCCGATCAGCGTGACGATCTCCCCGGCCTGGACCGTCAGCGAGACGCCGAACAGCGCCTGCACGCGGCCGTAGTGCACGTCCACCCCCGTGAGCGTCAGCATGCGCCTCCTCCGAGGTAGGCCTCGATCACCTTGGGATCCGCCCGGACCTCGTCCGGCCGGCCGTGGGCGATCTCCTCGCCGTGGTCGAGCACGTAGATGCGCTCGCAGATCCCCATCACGAACTTCATGTCGTGCTCGATCACCAGGATCGTGAGGTTGCGTTCGCGCCGCAGCTCCTCCACCGTCGCCATCAGCGCCGCCTTCTCGGCGGGGTTCATGCCCGCGGCGGGCTCGTCCAGGAGCAGGAGCCGCGGCTCCAGCGCCAGCGCCCGGCAGATCTCGAGCTTGCGCTGTTCGCCGTAGGGCAGGTCCACCGAACGCGCGTCGGCGTGCGCGCGCAGGCCGAGCCGGTCGAGCAGGGCCTCCGCGCGGGCCGTCAGCGCCGCCTCGGACCGGCGGAAGGCGGGCAGGCGCAGGACGGCCGCCACGGCGCCGGACCCGGGGCCCGGCGCGAGCACGGCGCGGACGTTGTCGAGCGCGCTCATGTCCGGCCACAGGCGGATGTTCTGGAAGGTGCGGGCCATGCCCAGGCGCGCGCGCTGGTAGTCCTTGAGCGCGGTCACGTCCCGGCCCGCGAACCACACGCGGCCCTCGCTGACGGTGTCCGCCCCGGTGATGAGGTTGAACAGCGTGGTCTTCCCGGCCCCGTTGGGGCCGATCAGGCCGACGAGTTCCCCGGGCTCGAGGCGCACGCTCACCGCCCGCACGGCCGTGAGCCCACCGTAGCGCTTGGTGACCGCCCGCGTCTCGAACAGCGGCGGGCTCACGGCGCGCCCCCCCCGCGCCCCGGCGCCGCGGCCCGCCGCCCGCGCCAGGCGCGCCACACGTCGGTCAACTCGCGCGGGCCCAGGAGCCCGCGCGGGCGGAAGATCATCAGGAGTACCAGGACGAGCGCGTACTCGACCTGCCACCACTCCTTCACCCAGCCCACGCTGTCGGGCAGCCGGCCGAGCCACTGCTCGACGAAGAGCAGCACGAACGCGGCCAGGACGCAGCCGGAGATCGAGCCCAGACCCCCGAGGACGACGATCAGGAAGATCTTGACCATCTCCATGAAGCCGAACTCGAGCGGCGTGATGTTGCCCTGGTAGTGCGCGTACACCGCCCCGGCGAGCCCGGCGAGCGTGGAGCCCATCAGGAAGGCGGCCACCTTGGAGCGCGTCGGGTCGATCCCGAGGAGCCCGGCGGCGACCTCGTCCTGGGCCGTGGCCAGCATGGCGCGGCCCCGCGCCGAGCGCACGTAGTTGCGGATCGCCGCCGCCACGAGGACGACCAGGACGAGGCCGAGCCCCACGAAGAGCAGGCGGTAGGCCGCGCGGGTCTCCGGGCCCACCTCCATGAGGACGCGGGGGACGGTGAGGCCTTCGGCGCCGCCCAGCAGCTCGCGCGGGCTGTTCTGGATCGCGATGCGCACGATCTCGCCGAAGCCCAGCGTGGCGATGGCGAGGTAGTCGCCCCGTAGGCGCAGGCAGGGCAGCCCGATCACGAGCCCCCCCGCCGCCGCCACGCCCATCGCGAACAGGCACGAGAGCACGAAGACCAGCGGCCCGGGCAGGGTCCCGGCCAGCGCCACGGTGAGCCAGCCCGCCCCGTAGGCCCCCAGGGCCCAGAACCCGTGGTGGCCCAGGCTGAACATGCGCCCATAGCCGTTGATGAGGTTGAGCGAGAGGCCGAGCAGCGAGTAGACGCTGACCAGGACCAGCAGGTTCGCCCACCAGTACCCCTCCGGGCCCAGCGCGATCGCCAGCAGCGGCGCGCCCCCCCCCATCACACCTTCTCCCGCGTCGCGCGGCCGAACAGCCCCGTCGGCCGCACGACCAGCACGAGGATCAGGAAGGCGAAGGCGATCGCGTCCTTCCACGCGAAGGCCTCCTCCCAGCCGGCCAGGCGCTGGAGGAGGAAGGGCAACACCAT
Organism: Planctomycetota bacterium; assembly: GCA_026647295.1. GTDB lineage: Bacteria > Planctomycetota > PLA2 > PLA2 > JAEUHO01 > JAPKHB01. The sequence goes on from JAPKHB010000024.1 coordinate 9,682, forward strand.
CTCGGTCACGCCCAGGATCAGGCCGCCCAGGATCGCGCCGGGGATCGAGCCGATGCCGCCGATCACCGCCGCGACGAAGGCCTTGAGGCCGGGCAGGAAGCCGACGAGGGGGAAGACCTTGCCGTAGGTGGCGATGTAGGCCACGCCGCCCACGCCGGCCACGAACGCCCCGAGGAAGAAGGTCGCCGCCACGACCCGGTCGAGGGGGATGCCCATCAGCCGGGCGGCGTCGGGATCCTCGGAGACGGCGCGCATGGCCTTGCCCATCCGCGTGCGCTTGACGAGCCACCAGAGCAGGGGCGCCCAGAGCAGCAGCGCGAGCAGGACGAACGCCTGCAGGGCGTCCCGGTCCAGCGTGACGGTGCGGTAGACGTGGTCGACGCCGCGGGCGGCCAGCGCCTCCCGCAGGGCCGGGTCCACCCGCGTCCCCGCCGCCACCTCGACGCGGGGTTCGAGGATCTCGGCGCCCGCGTCCGTGTGGAAGGCCACGTCCCGGTGCCAGTCGTCGCGGGCGACCTCCGGCAGGTCCGCGACGCGGCTCCAGGCCTTGGGGTCGGGGAACGCGCGCGCCTGCGCGCCCCAAAGGCGCATCGCCACGTTCTGCAGGAGGAGCGAGACGCCCACGGCGGTGAGCAGGGCCGCGATGCGGCCGGCCTTGCGCACCGGGCGGTAGGCGAGGCGCTCGGTGAGGACGGCCAGCAGCCCCGCGGCGAAGGCGGCGGCCGTGAGGGCCACCAGGAAGTCGAGCACGATCGGCAGCGGCCCGGGCAGCGCCACGCGTTCGAGTTCGAGGTCGCGCAGGCAGAAGTAGCCGACGTAGGCGCCGAACATGAAGAACTCGCCGTGGGCGAAGTTGATCAGCTTGATGATCCCGTAGACCATCGTGTAGCCCAGGGCGATGAAGGCGAAGATGGCGCCCAGCCCGAACCCGTTCAGCAGGAAGGGCAGCAGGTCCTCGAAGAACCCGACGGCGCCGGGGGCGGTGGCCAAGGGGACGCCGGCGCCGGCGGCCGGGAACGGCGCGGCCAGGAGGGGCGCGGCGACCAAGGACACGCGCGGCCGCGCCCGTCAGCGGGGGGCCGGGACGGCCTGGTGGAACTTGAGCCCGCCGTCCACCTTCACGATCACGGCGTCCTTGATGGGCGTGCGGTCCGGCGTCGTGAGGTCGATCTTGTCGCTGACGCCCTCGACGCCCTGGGTCTGCGCGATCGCCTGGGCCAGTTGGTCCGGCGTGCCGGCGTCGCGCGCCCGGCGGGCCGCGTCCATCAGCACCAGCAACACGTCGTAGCCCAGCGCGGCCATGGCCCCGGGGGACTTGCCAAAGCGCGACTTGTAGCGCGCGGCGAAGTCGCGCATCCGTTCAAAGGGGGCATCCGCCGCGAAGTGCGTGCTCAAGTAGATCTCGGCCTGCGTGTCCCCCACGAGCTTGGGCAGTTCGGGAGAGTCCAGCCCGTCGCCTCCGAGGATCGGCTTGCCGTCCCAGCGCCCCTTTGCCTGCCGGATCATGGGCCCGATCTGTTCGTAGTAGCCGGCCACGAAGATGAGGTCCGGCGCCTGGGTCGCGACGTTCTCGATCACGCTCGAGAAGTCCGTGTCCTCCGTCACGTAGTAGTGGAGGCTCGTCTGCCCGCCGCCGGCTTCGTAGGCCTGCTTGAAGAACTCGGCGAGGCCCAGGCTGTAGTCCTGCGCCTTGTCCACGACGACGGCCGCCCGTTTCCAGCCCCGGGCCAGCGCGAACTCGGCCTGCAGCCGGCCCTGGAACGAGTCCTTGAAGCAGACGCGGCTGGTGAGCGGCCCCCCCTCGACGGTGAGCCGGTCGTTGGTGGAGGCCGGGGTGATCGCGGGGACGCCCGCCTCGCGGGCCTCCATGAAGATCTGCTTGGTGTTGGAGGAGGCCACCGAACCCACCAGCACGTGCACCTGCTCGGTCTCGATCAGCGCCTTGGCGTGGTTGCCCGCCTCCTGCTTGTTCGAGCGGTCGTCGCGCAGGACCAGTTCGAAGGCGGGCGTCCCCTCCCGCGCGCGCAGGTCCTCGGCGGCGAGTTGCATCCCGTTCCAGGACTCCTCGCCGTAGGTGGCCGTCTGTTGGGTCATGGGCAGGATCACGCCGACCTTGAGGGGGCCCTTGCCGTCCCAGACCGGGCGGCCGGCGTCCCCGCAGCCGGCGCACAGGAGCGGGGCCGCGGCCAGCGCGGCCAGCAGCGCGGGGGAGCCGAAGCGGGCGGGGCGCGTGCGCATGGAGCCTCCTTCGCGGGCCCGGCGGCCCGCCTGGGGGGCGGTACTGTACGGGACGCCAAGGCGCACGGGCAACCGCGCCCTCCCCGCATCCCCCCGCGCCCGAACGGGCGGAGCCGCGGGCGCGCCCGCGCGCCCCGCGCCCCGCGCCGCCCACGGCAACGCGCGGCCGGGGCGCAGCGACGGCCTATACTCCGCCCCCGTAGGCCCCGGAGGTCCGGCATGCGGCGCGTCTCGTCCCTGGCCCTGCTGGCCCTTGCGCTTGCGGGCTGCGACGCGGGGCACCGCGAGGATCCCGGCCGGGACAACCGCGCGCCGGGTCCCCAACTGGCCATCGTGGCCCCCGCCCCCGAGCAGGTGCTCGCGGCCGTGGGCGAGGAACCGGTGCTCGGCGCCGACGGCCAGCCGACGGGGAGCCGGCGGCGCGTCTACGCCTGGCCCAAGGCCCTCTTCGACCTGCGCTACCTCGCCCCGGTGGAGCGCAAGCGCGACGTGGCGGTCTGGTTCGCGCTGGACGGGGGCCCGGCCCAGCGCGTCGCCGATCCCACGCGGCCGGTGGACCTGGCGGCCCTGCTGCCGGCGCCCGCGGGCTCGGGCAGCCACGTGCTCCAGGCCTGGGTGGCCCGCGCCGACGGGACGCCCTTTGCCAACCCCGAGGCGGCGGCCGTGCGCCACTTCCACCTGGGGCAGGAGGACGGAGCCTTCGACGTGCGCTACGAGGGCGGCGAGAACCCCCGCGGCCCCTTCGTCGAGCGCGACCCGCACCTGATCGTCGTGGCGCCGCCGCGGGAGACGCCGGGCCCGCGCCTGCTCGTGGCGGCCACGGGCGTCGCGCTCGGGCGCACGCACCGCCTCAAGGTCGAGGCGGGCGGGCGCACGGGGTACGCCACGGCCGCGGGGGCGCTCGACCTGCGCGCCCTGGAAGGCCTGGGCGACCTGCCGGCCGGCGAGGTCGCCGTGACGGTCTCGCTGGAGGCCCGCTCCCGCGCGGGCTGGGCCTTCGTGCCCGGCCCGTTCAACCGCGAGACCCGCCCGGTCGTCCTGCCGTAGCCCGCGCCCGGCCCGGCGCGGCGGGGGACGGGACGGGCCCGGTCAGGCCGGCGGCGCCGCCTGGTCGAGGACGCACTCCAGGTCGGTCCAGCCCATCGAGGCCCAGAAGGCGTGGGCCTCGGGGCTCTGCGCGGCCACGGCCACGCGCACGCTGTCCACGCCCTTCTCGTAGAGCAGGTCCAGCAGCCGGCCGACCAGGCGCCGCGCGATGCCCTGGCGGCGCCGCGGGGCCACGACGTAGGCGTCGGTGATCTGGCCCATGCGCCGGGGCTCCCGCCACCCGTCGCCGGGGACGAGCGCGCCGATGGCAAAGCCCACGACCAGCCGGCCCCCCTCCTCGGCGACCACGACCAGGCGTTGGGGGTCCTGGATCCAGGCCGCCAGGTGCGCGGCCATCACCTCGGCGGCCCGGGGGTGCAGGGCCAGGCGCGGGTCGCGGGCCGCGGTCTCCCGCATCATGGCCGTCCAGAGCAGCAGCAGGCTCGGGATGTCCCCGCGGCGCGCATTGCGGATCGGAACACCTTCCACGGCCGCCCCTACACCGCGTCCAGGCGGCGGTCCATGATCCACTGCAGCGGGCGGAATCCGCGCCGCCGGAAGCGTTCGAGCGCCACCTCGTTGCGCACCGGGACGGCCGCGCGCACGACCTCGGCCCCCCGTCCGCGCAGCGCCTCGCCCAGCACGTCCAGGAGCCGGGCGCCCACGCCGCGGCCCCGCCAGGGCGGCTCGACGTAGCACTCGAGGACCTCCCCGACGCGCTGGTGGAGCAGCAGGGGGGGGCGCACGTCCAGGACGCCCGTGGCGTAGCCCACCAGCGGGGCCGGGACGCCCTCGGGGGCCGGGCCCTCGGCCACCAGCAGCACGCGTTCCTCCTGCCCGAGCCACACCGGCAGGATCTGTTCGGTGCGCGCGCGGGCGTCGGCCGCGATGGGCAGCCGGGGCTCCAGGTGCGCCGTCTCCCCCAGGTAGTGGACCCGCAGGTGCACCAGGCCGGGCAGGTCCTGCCGCCTGGCCGCCCGGACGCTGGCCTGGTTCCCGGTCATCCGCCCCTCCCGTCGGGGTCCCCGGCGGCCATCATCGCGCGTGGGCCCGCCGGACACAAACCTGAATCGGCCGGGGCCGCCCGCCTTCCGGGCGCGGGGCCCGGGCCCGGGCCGGCGGGCCCCGGCCGCCCGGCGGGCCGCACCCGCCGCGCCCCGCTCCCGGGCCGCACGGCGCCCGCGGGGGGCGCGGGCCTATGCTCTCCCGCATGCCCTTTGCCCCCCTTCCCGAGATCTTCGAGGAACTGCGCCAAGGCCGCTTCGTGATCCTGGTGGACGACCCGGAGCGGGAGAACGAGGGCGACCTGGTGTGCGCGGCCGAGTTCGTCACGCCCGCCCACATCGCCTTCATGCTGCGCCACGCCAGCGGGATCATCTGCGTGACGATGCCCCACGAGCGGGCCGACGCGCTGGACCTCCCCCTGCAAGTGGCCCCGACGCGCAACTCCTCCCGCTTCGGGACCCAGTTCACGGTCAGCATCGAGGCCCGCGAGGGGGTGACCACCGGCGTCAGCGCCGCCGACCGGGCGACCACGATCCGCACGGTGGCCCGCCCCGGGTGCCGGCCCGAGGACCTCGCCCGCCCCGGCCACGTGTACCCCATCCGCGCGGCGGACGACGGCGTCCTGCGCCGCAGCGGCCAGACCGAGGGCAGCACCGACCTGTGCCGGCTCGCCGGCCTGGAGCCGCTCGGGGTGATCTGCGAGTTGATGAACCCGGACGGCACGATGATGCGCCTGCCCGAGCTCACCGCGTTCGCGCGCGAGCACGGCCTCAAGATCTGCACCGTGCGCCACATCATCGAGTGGCGCCGGCGCACCGAACGGCTGATCCGCCGCGAGGCCTCGGCGCGCCTGCCCACCCCGATGGGCGAGTTCACGCTCCACGTCTACAGCGCCAAGGCCGACCCGGAGCCCCACCTCGCGCTGACCATGGGCATCCCCACCCCGGAGGGCGACGCCTCCAACCCGCCCATCGAGGCGCCCGTGCTGGTGCGCGCCCACAGCGAGTGCCTCACCGGCGACCTCTTCGGCTCGCGGCGCTGCGACTGCGGCGACCAGCTCCGGCGCGCCCAGCAGCGCATCGCCGAGGCCGGCCGCGGCGTGGTGCTGTACATGCGCCAGGAGGGCCGCGGGATCGGGCTGGTGAACAAGGTGCGCGCCTACGCGCTGCAGGACACGGGCCTGGACACCGTGGAGGCCAACGAGCGGCTGGGCTTCGCCGCCGACCACCGCGACTACGGCGTGGGCGCGCAGATCCTGCACGACCTGGGCGTGCGGCGCATGTGCCTGCTCACGAACAACCCGACCAAGTTCCGCGCGCTGAAGGGGTACGGCCTGGAGATCGTGGACCGCGAGCCGCTCCAGGGCCCGACGACCCCCGAGAACGAGGCCTACCTGCGCACCAAGGCCGAGAAGCTTGGCCACCTGCTGCGCTTTGACTGACCGCGCCGGATCCGCCCGGCGCCCGGCCCGCCGCCCCCCCGCCGCCGCCGCGGCCCCTGGGCGCCCGTGACCGAGGTCCGCCGGCCATGCGCAGCCGACCGACCGGCGGTCGAACGCTTCCTCGCCGCCCACCCCCTCACGACCCTGTTCCTGCGCAACAACCTCGCCGCCGCGGGCCTCGAGGACGGCGACCAGCCCTACCGCGGACGCTGGGCCGCCGGCTTCCAGGCCGGGGAGGTCGTCGCCGTGGCGGCGCACTTCTGGAACGGGAACCTGATCCTCGAGGCGCCGCGCGACCTGGCGGCGGTCGTCCGCTGCGCCCTCACGCCCGGAGGGCGGCGTCCCCTGGCCGGCATCCTCGGGCCCTACGAGCAGGCGGTGGCCGCCCTCGCGGCGCTCGGACGGGCGGGGGCGCCGCGGCGTCTGGACTCGCGCCAGACGCTGTACGCCCTCGACCTCGCCGCGTTGCGCGCGCCCCCGCTCCTGTCGGAGCCCGACGTCGCCGTGCGCCCGCCCGCGGCCGCGGAGGAGGACCTCGTGCTCGCCTGGCGCGTGGCCTTCGCCCGCGAGACGCGCTCCCTGCCCGACGGCCCCGCGCTCGAATCCACGCTGCGCGCCGGCCTCGCGCGCCTTTCGGCGGCGGGCCACCACTGGGTCCTTGCGCAGCGCGGTACGCCGGTGGCCTACTCGGCCTTCAACGCCGTGCTGCCCGACACCGTGCAGGTGGGCGGCGTGTACACCCCGCCCGCCCGGCGCGGCCAGGGATTCGGGCGGGCGGTCGTCGCCGGGACGCTGCAACTCGCCCGCGCGGGCGGCGCGACCCGCTCCGTCCTCTTCACCGACGAACACAACCATCCCGCGCGCCGCGCCTACGAGTCGCTCGGCTACGTCCGCGTGGGCACCTACGGCATCCTCGGCCTCGCCTGACGCGGGGGCCGGGCGGCCCGCCCCCTTACGCGTGGAAGTCCAGGTAGGTGTAGTCGGCGAGCGCGGCCTCGAAGTCCTTGAGCGCGCGGCGGGCCTGGGCCCGGCTCATGCGCCGCGACTTGACGGCGCCGTCCCCGAAGCCGGCGAAGGCGTCCCGCATGGCCTGGGCGTCGTAGCCCACGACCTTGAGCACCTGCTCGCTCGCCTGGCCCGGGAGCACCTTCTCGACCTCGACGCGCCCGCGGCCCTTGAGGCGCACGTGGACCTCGTCCACGCGGCCGAAGAGGTTGTGGTGGTCGCCCAGCACGTCCTGGTAGGCGCCGGTCAGCAGGACGGCGATGTAATAGGGTTCGCCCTTGGTGAGGGGGTGCAGCGGCAGGCTGTCGCGCACGTCGCGCAGGTCCACGAAGCGGTCCACCTCCCCGAAGGAGTCGCAGGTGACGTCGCAGAGCGTGGCCTGCACCGACGGCTCCTCGTCCAGCCGGTGGATCGGGACCACCGGGAAGAGTTGATCGAGCGCCCAGGAGTCGGGGATGCTCTGGAACACGCTGAAGTTGGCGATGTACTTGGTGACCAGGCGCTTTTGCAGCGCCTCGATCTCGTCGGGCACGAAGCGCTCGCCCGTCGCGTAGCCCAGCGCCTGGCGGCTGATGCGCAGCATGATGCGCTCGGCGAGGGCCCGGTCGCGCAGCGAGAGGTACCCGAGCTCGAAGTGGTTGAAGAGCTCGTCGCGCAGCGCCTCGGCGTCGTGGAGGTACTCGCGGTGGTTCTTCCGGTTCATCCCGTTGAAGATCTCGTGCAGCTCCTGGAGCGACTCGTGCGCGTCGGCGGGCACGATCAGCTCCTCGCCGTTCTCCTCGAGGTTCTGGCCCCCGACCTCGCTCACGATCATCGAGTGGTAGGCGGTGAGCGCCCGGCCCGACTCCGAGATCAGCACCGGGGACGGCACGTTCTCGGAGACGCACACCTCCTGCACGATGTACACCACGTCGTTGGCGTACTCGCGCACCGTGTAGTTCATGCTGGCCTCGTACGAGGTCCCGCTGCCGTCGTAGTCCACGCCCAGGCCGCCGCCCACGTCGAGGTACTCCAGGCGGCAGCCCTCGCCGCGCAACTTCGCGTAGACGCGGGCGCCCTCCTTCACGGCGTTCTTCACCCGCTTGATCTCGGTGATCTGGGAGCCGGCGTGGAAGTGCAGCAGCCGGAACGAGTCCAGCATGCCGGCCTCCTTGAGCAGGCTGACGGCGTCGAGCACCTCCTGCGCGGTCAGGCCGAACTTCGCCTGGGCGCCGCTGCTGCCCTCCCACTTGCCCGACGAGCGCGAGCGCAGGCGGATGCGCATGCCGACCAGGGGCGAGATCTTGAGCTCGCGGGCCACCCGGATGATCAGGGGCACCTCCTGCGGCTTCTCCACGATCAGCATCACCTTGCGGCCGAGTTGCACGCCCCGCAGCGCCAGCCGCACGTAGGAGGCGTCCTTGTAGCCGTTGCAGATGATCAGGGCGTCCTCGTGGAGGTCGTGGCTCAAGGCGATGGCGAGCTCGGCCTTGGTCCCGGCCTCGAGCCCCAGGCCCCGCTCGCGCCCGGCCGCCACCAGCGCGCCGACCACGTCCGGGTGCTGGTTCACCTTGATCGGGTACACGCCCCGGTACACGCTGCCGTAGTTGAACTCCGCGATCGCCCCCGCGAACGCCCCGAAGATCTCCTCGACGCGGCTCTCCAGGATCTGCGGGAAGCGGAGTTGGACGGGGCAACGCACCTTCTGGCGCTGGAGGCGCCCGAGCAGGGCGAACAGGTCCACGCCGTCTTCGCCGCGCGTGGGGTGCACGGTCAGGTGCCCCTGGGCGTTCACGCCGAAGTAGCCCTTGCCCCAGGCGTCGATCCCGTAGAGGCGCTCGGCCTCGCGCGTGCTGAAGGTCATGTCGGGACTCCCTCCCGCGAACCACCCCGCGGCGGGGGCGCTACTTCACCGCAAGCGCGGCGGAAACCGGAGCGAAAAGGCAGCGCGGGCGGGCGCCCGTCGACGGCTCCGATTCTGCCCGCGGGCGCCGACGGCTTCCCGGCCGGCGCCCAAGGCGCCCGCGTCAGCGCGGCGGGGGGGCCGGCTCGCCGGCCAGCGCCTGGGGGCGGTAGGTCCACCCGGCGGTCTTCCCGCTCACGCGCACCGTGCGCAGGCGGTCGCCGGCGCGCAGGCGCTCGGCCACCTCCATCCCGTCCACGATGCGGCCCAGCACGGGGAGTTGCCCGGCCAGGTGCAGGGCCGAGCCCACCAGCAGGTGGAAGCGCGAGCCGACCTGCCCCGAGGGCTCCCGCGCCAGGAGCACGCTGCCGCGGAAGGGCAGCCGCGGTCCCTCCGGGCCCGCTCCGCCGTCGGCGGGGGCGGCGGACGACTCGGGACGGATGGCGTAGCCCGGGTCGTGCACCCCGGCCCGGGCGCCCGCGCGGGTGGCGGGGTCGCCCAATCCGACGAGGAGGAAGGGCACCGTCGTGTCCACGGCCTGGCCGTCGTACCAGCCGTGCTCGGCCAGCCACACGAAGTGGTTCACGCTGTTGGGGACCTCGTGCTGGAAGAGTTCGATCACGATCTCCCCGCGGTCGGTGACCAGCGTCGCCCGCGGCAGGGACGCCTCGGCGTCGCGGCGCCAGCGCACCTGCTCGTCGGGCCAGGCCTCCGTGCCCCAGACGGCGTGCTGGCGGCTCATGACGATCCAGGGCGCCTGGGGGTGGCGCTCGGCCAGGGGGCCGAGGCGGGCGGCCGCGGCGGCGAAGTCGCCGTGCTTGAGCTCGAGGAGGCCGCGCGCGAGGTCCCGCGCCTCGGCGTGCCAGGGCGCGCGCTCGGGGGCGGCCGGGGGCGGCGCCGCGTCCAGCGCCCCCAGCCGGGCGGCGTAGTCGCTGGCTGCGCCGGGCGCGTCCGTCGCCAGGCGCTGCGCCTCGACCTGGAGGTAGCGCCCGAACAGCGCCTCCCGCCAGCCCGGCGCCCGTACGAGCGCGGCCTCGAAGTGCGCCGCGGCGTCCTCGGCCAGCCCGCAGCGCCACAGGAGGTCGCCCCGCAGCACCGCGAGGGGCACGCCGAGGTCAGGGCGCGCCGCCTCCACCGCGGCCAGGGGCGCAAGCAGCCCCGCCTCGAGGCGCGCCCGCGCGGCCGGTGCCGCGAGCCCCGGCGCGACGGGCGCGCGTTTGGCCTTGAGGAACTCCAGCCAGGCCTGGCGGGCCCGCAGGTCCGCCGCATCCTCCGCGCTGCAGCGCGCGGCGGAGGGTCCGCCGGAGCGGGGCCAACCCGCGTCCGGCGGGCGCAGCACGAGCCAGCGCGCGGGCGGCGTGGCGAGGGCCCCGGGCGGCGCCGGGGCCAGCCGCTGGGGCGTCCGCGAGAGCAGGGTCAGCGCGGCGCGAAGCGGCTCGCCTGCGGGAAGGTCCAGGTCGGCCAGCCCGATCGCGACCTCTCCCGACCACGCCCCGGGCCGCGCGACGTCCACCGCGCCCAGCGCGCGGTACACCCCGCGACCCACGCCGCGCGGCCCGCGCGCCGTCCAGCGCGCCGCGCGCGGATCGAGCGGGCGCCACGCGTAGGCGACCGCCTCGGCCGCGTCCTGGGCTCCGGGGGGCGCGAGGAAGACCTGGAGGCCGAGCGCGGAGCCGGGATCCTCCGCGACCTCGGCCAGCAGCCACAACGCGCCGTCGCTGACCAGCGCGCGCAGCCGCGCCGGAACCGGCACCGGGGGTCCCGGCGCCCGTCCGGGCGCATGGAGCGGGCCGAGCGGAACTTCCAGCGCCGCCGCCCAGGCCGCCTCCTCCCCGCGGCCGTCCAGCACGAGCCCCTCGGCGACGGGCAGCGCGAGGGGCGGCGGCGGGTCCGGGTCCGCCGCCGCCCCGGCGGGGCCCGCCAGGAGGGCCGCGCAGGCGAGCAGCGTCCGCCAGCGGGCTCGGCGCGGTAGGTCGGGCTCGTTCACGGCACTCCTCGGAGCAGACGCAGCACCCCGCCCGCGCCCAGGGCCGCCGGCAGATTGTCGTCGGGCCGCAGGGGAAGCAAGTCCAGCCCGGCCGCCGCCAGCGCGGCCAGCAGGCAGGCGGCCACGCCGGGCACCGGTCCGGCCTCGACCCATCCCGTGGCGGCGGCGAGCGCGGCGCAGGCCTGCGAGACGGCCAGCGCCCCCGCGGCGCCGCCCAGCACGTAGGCGCCGCTGCCCGCCCAGGTGGCCTTGGGGTGCCCGAACAGCGCCGGCGCGCGCACCCGCGAACCCACCAGCGCCGCCAGCGAGTCGCCAAAGGCGAGCACCCCCCAGGCCGCGGCCGCCTCGGCCGGCGGAAGCAGCGCGACGAGCAGCAGGACCGCCACCGGGTAGGTCCGCAGGCCGCAGAGCCAGGGTTCCCCGGCGCGCCGGAGCCGCGCTTCCAGCGGCGTGAGCGGGAGCACGACCCAGCCCGCCACCACGCCCAGCCCCGCGCCCAGCAGGGCCAGCGGGGGCGTCAGGAGGCCCAGCGCAGGCGCCAGTGCCCCGACGCCCATGTGGAGCAGCGGCCGGAACGGGGGCGCGGACGGCCGGCTCATCCGACCCGCTCCGCCCGCCACGGCCCCCCGCCGGGCTCCGTGCCGAGCCGGCCCAGGGCCTCGTGCGTGACCAGCCAGCCGCCGGGGCGCAGCACGCGCCGGGCGTGCGCGAGCACCGCCGCCGGGTCGGCGAAGGGGCCGCGGGCGTCGCCGGCGGCCACCGCCACCAGGTCCACCGCGCCGGAGGCGACGGGCAGGCGCTCGGCCTCCCCCACGGCGAAGCCCACGCCGGCGCGGGCGAGGCTCGAGAGGTCGAGCGCGAGCTCGCGAAGGCCC
>JAPKHB010000240.1 GCA_026647295.1 Planctomycetota bacterium
AGGCGCGCATACCCCTCCGCGCGTTCGACGGCCATGCCCGGTTCGGGCTCGAAGCCCACGCGCACCCCCCGGGCCGCGGCGTGCGCGCACAGCGTGCGCACGCCGCCGACCAGGCGCTCCCATGCGCGCGCCGGGGCGAGGTCCTCCGGCCCCTGCCCGGCCCAGATGCTCACCACCGGGGCGCCCAGGCGCTCCGCCAGGTCCACGCACCGCACCAGGTAGTCCAGGCGCCGCGCGGCCTCGGCCGGTGCGTCCAGCAGCGAGGGCCGGTGCTTGCGGCGCGGGTCGAGCACGAAGCGCGCGCCCGTCTCGAGCACCACGCCGAGGCCGCGCCGCGCCAGGTGCGCCGCGAAGGCGTCCACCTCCGCCGTCGTCGCGGCGTAGGGGTCCAGGTGCCCGACGTCGGGCGTGAGCGCGATCCCCGCGTACCCCAGGTCCGCGAGCAGGTCCACCGCATCGGCGAGGCGGTGCGAGGCGAGGCCGTTGGTGTTGTAGTAGAAGCGACCCACCCCGCGCGTCCGTGCCCGCGTGGCCCTATTCGTCCCCGTCCAGGCGGACCTGCTTCTTGATGTAGGCCAGGCGTTCGAGCGCCTTGGCGATCAACTGCCCCTCCTTGCCCAGGTAGTGGTTGGCCACCTCCTCGGCGTCCCAGTCGCTCGACGCGGGGATCTCCAGCATGATCGCGTCGATGATCTCGTTGTTCCAGCGATCCTTGATTGCGTTGAAGTGGCGCGCGGCCTCCTTCAACTTGGCCTGCCACAGGTCGGTGTCGCCCTGGTCCTTGGCCTTCATCGCCTCCTCGTACAGGGCGTCGCCGCGCTGGCGGTCGGCGTCGATGGCCGCCGCCACGCCCCGGGCGAGTTCCTTCACGCCTTCGCTCAAGGGGGGCGGGGGCATGCGGGTCGGGCGCGCGGGCGCCGCGGGCGCATCGCGCTTGACCTGGGTACCCGCGGTGAGCTCGGCCGGCGGAGCCGCCGGCGGCCCCTTGTCCTTGCGGCCGCCCAGGACCACCACGCCCGCGATGACGCCGCCCAGCAGCAGGATCGCCACCACGATCAGGGTCGGGTTTCCACCGCCGCCGCGCGGGGGCGCGCCGCGCCCGTTGGCGCGGCGGGTCGAGGGGCGGCGGCGCGAGGCGTACGACATGGCGGGCTCCGGACGGAAACGCTCCTTGTAGCACGGCCGGCCTGGGGGGGCCGGCGCCCAGGCGGGCCTGGACGCCGGCCTGACGGGCGACCGCTCGCGCCGGCGGATCGCCGCAGCGTGTACCATCGCTTCGTGAGGCGCGGCAACGTCCTTCTCCTCGGGCTGGGACTGCTCGCGGCCGGCGGGGCGGCGTACTGGCTGCGTTCGGATGGGCCGGCGGCAGTCTCGCCGCCCGACCGTCGCCCCGGGGTCGGGGTGGCGGGGCCCGGGCCCGCGGCTCCCGACCTGCACGTCCGGTTGGCAGCCGGAGGGCACGTGACGCTCCTTGACCCGACGGGCGAGCCACCCAGAGTGCTCCACGAGGGCCGGCTGGAGGGGTCGGCCGAGGAGGTTCGAGCCGCGCTCGGCGGCCTGGAGGCCGCCCTCGTGGAGGCGACCGCGGACCCGGCCTTGCGACTCCTGGACGGGTATTCCACCGTCCGGCTGGTCTTCGAGGTCGACCCCCTCGTGCCGTGGGAGCAGGTCGAGTGGGTCATGGGCAGTGCCAGCAGCCGCACTGCCCGCCTCTGGCGCATGCGCTTCCTGACCGGCACGCCCGAGCCCGCGGTGGACATCGACCTCCCAAAGGACAGATCGATCCCCGACGACGAGCGCGGGGTGTTCCTGATGTTGGATGTCAAGCTCCGGCATCTTGATTCCGCCGGGAGTGGCTCTCGCCGCACGCGAGTCACGCTCGCCTGCGCCTACGCGGAACTTGGAGCGGAATCCCTGCTCCCGGTTGGGGATGCCGACGAGACCACGTTCGATGCCTGCGGCGAGTTCACCCTGCCGTCCCACGCGGAGCCCTCGGATGCGGTCGCATCCGTCTGGCAACGGATCGAGGATGTGCTCCGCGCGCGGATCCGCGACGCGGACCGACCCCTGGGCTTCATCGTGACCCCACCCATTCGGGGTGGCCAATTGCCCTTTCGGGACGTGCTCTCTGCCATGCTCCTGCTGCGGCGAGTCGGAGTCGAGCGGTTGCGGCTCGACGGGGGCCCAGGCAGGCCGCTCACCGCTGCAGACTTCGGCGGTCGTTGAACCCGTGACCGTACGGAGCCAGGCACCGGTGCATCATTCGAGGGCGCTCGCACGGGCGGCCGGAGCCCCCCGGCGCCAGGGGCGTGCCTCGGCCCAGGGTCCTACGCAACCGGGGCGGGCCGTCCCGTCGGGCGGCCCGGCGCCGCGAGTACTACCCCGCCTGGCGCGCGGCCTCGGAGGAACGGTCCGACGTGCGGCGCTGCGTCTCGGTGTCGAACGCCAGGGCCACGCGGCGGTCCAGGGCGTCGGGGCCGCACGCGTCGATCACCTCGCCAAACAACACGTTGAAGAAACCGGCGGGCGCGCCGCGCAGCCCGACGAACGAGACGTGCACCATCGCCCCCTCGCGGAGATGCCGGATCACGTCCTGGGCCAGCGCGAACGCCGTGTCCGTAGGATCCGCGGTGGGCTCCATGTAGTCCAGCGCGGTCAGCCCCTGTGTCCGGGTTGCCATGGCGCCATTCAACCCTGGCGGCCCACGCGCAGGGCAAAGAAGGCCGCGGTCCCGGGAAAGCAACTGGTCCGCGGGGAGGGTCGGGCCCTCGCTGCACGCGCACAGGCTACGCGCTCGCGCGAAACTCCTCGAAGCGCTGCTCCAGGGCCTGTCGATTCGGATGATCGGCGACGCGGCGGGGCAGCAGGATCGCTTGCCCGTGCATGCCCTGCAGGCCATGGCGCAGCATCGGGCCATCCTCCTCGTCCAGGATGGAGCGGGCTACCTGGACCACCCCGTCGGGCCGGACGCCGACCAGGTGTCGGTCGAACGCCGCATGGTGCAACTTGCAAAGCGAGAGTCCGTTGCTCACCAGGGGTAGGCCCTGCGGCAGACGGTCCGCGATGATGTGGGCGGCGTCCAGCAGGGGGGCGTGCCGCAATCGGCACATGGCGCAGCAGCGCCGGTAGGCCGTGAGCACCCGTTCGCGAAACGCCGCCTGGTGCAGACGTACCTTCACAGCCCGCGTGATGTACTCGCGTCGGGCCTGCACCGATTCGCCAACCTCGGTCCCGGGGGCGACGACCGCCTCGGCCTGGTCGACTTGCAGCAGGAATGTCAACCGATCCGGGTCGTCGGCCACCACGAAGGTCGGGTATTGTGCGAGGTACTTGCTCTGCACGATGCCGTAGAAGTAGACGAGCGGCACGCGGCAGGCCATCGCCCTTCGCAGGCCCGCATTGTCGCGGTGGGAGGGATCGGTGCCCCGGTAGCGGTAGCGGATCATGCCGTCGTCGCCGAGTTCGTCGTCATAGGGCGCCGCCCTCCCCGGATGAGGCGGGGCCGTCGTGAGGGAGAGCGGCATTGCCGAAAGGACGGCCGGCTTGAAGATCCCCTGGGGACCGAGGAGCGGTACGCGCTCGCCCTGGAACCTGAACCCGTCCCGCAGAACGTGATACGGCAGAACGTCCCCGTGCTGGTGGCGTAGGTGATCGAGGTACTCGAACGCGTGCCGGCGGACCAAGGCGTCGAGCAGGGCGGCGTCCATGGGGCACCCTCCGCAAGGAGAATCTACCTGGACGGGCCCACCGGCCACAGTGCCGCGGTACCACCGCAGTCCGCCGGGACTCCGAGGCCGGAAGCCGCCAACGCCCCGTCGGTCCCCCGGGGCCAGAGACTGCCCGCCGGCCCCGGCGGGGTTCCTGCGGCAAGGCGGGCGGGGCTGCGTATGCTCGCCGCCCGATGCACGAGGCACGCGACCTGGCGGCGGGAATCCTGTGGGCGTATGCCACGCAAGGGGCCTGGGTGCGCGAGGGGCTGGAGGCCGCGCGCGAGCGCCTGGCCGATCCGCGCGACCGCGGGTTGCTCACCGAGTTGGCCTACGGGGTCGTCCGGCGCCAGGGCACGCTGGACGCGCTGCTGTCGGCGGGGGCGCGCCGGCCGCTCAAGGACCTGGACCCGGAGGTGCACGTGGGCCTGCGCCTGGGCCTGTACCCGGCGCTGTTCCTGGACCGCGTGCCCGACCACGCCGCGGTGGACCACGCGGTGGGGTGGGTCAGGCGCCGCGCGGGCGCGCGCGCGGCGGGTTTCGTGAACGGGACGCTGCGGGCGCTGCTGCGCCGGCGCGCGGGGGAGGCGCTCGGCCGCGAGGATCCCCTGCGCGACGTCCCGCGGGAGGACGGCTCGGCGCTACGCTTTGCGGAGCCGGTGTTCAGCGACCCCGCCCGCGACCGGCTCGCCAACCTGGCCGAGCGCTGGTCGTGCCCGCGCTGGTTGTGCGCGCGCTGGCAGGACGCCTTCGGCGCGGCCCGCCTCGGCGCCATCCTGCGCGCCGGCATCACGCGCCCGCCGGTCACGCTGCGCACGCGCGTTGCGCGCGACCGGCTGGCCGCGTGGTTGAAGGAGCGCGGCGTGGCCTTCGACGCCGGGCCGGGCGAAGCGGCCCTGCGCCTGGGCGGGCAGGAGGCGGCCGCCGCCGAGGCGGTGCGTGCGGGCCTGGCCTGGGTGCAGGACGCGACGAGCCAGCGGGTGGTCCCCCGCCTGATGCTGGCGGCCGGCCAGCGCGTCCTGGACCTGTGCGCGGCCCCGGGCGGCAAGGCCGTGCAGATCGCCGATCGCCTCGGTACCGGGCGGTTGGTGGCCGTGGACGTGGACGCGGCGAAGGTGGCCACGCTGGAGGCGCTCGCGCCCCAGATGGGCTCCGTGGCCTACGAGGCGCGGCGCGTGCCGCCGGAGGGCCCGTTGCCCTTCGAGCCCGGGTCCTTCGACCGCGTGCTGGTGGACGCTCCGTGCTCCAACACCGGCGTGCTGCGCCGGCGGGTCGAGGCCCGCTGGCGCCTCGGGCCCGACGACCTCTCCGCGCTGGCCCGCGTCCAGCGCGACCTGCTCGCGCGCGCGTTCTCGCTGCTCGCCCCGGGCGGGCTCCTCGTCTACAGCACCTGCTCGCTCGAGGCCGAGGAGAACGAGGAGGTGGTGGCGGCGTTCGCCGCCCACGAGCCCGCCGCCCGCCCGCGCGAGCCCCTGCGCATCTTCCCCTCCGCGGAGGCCGACGGCGGCTTCAGCGTCGTCATCGCACGCGCCTAGCGCAGCACGCGCGTCTCGCCGTCGTTCTCGGCCGCGAGGCGGCGCATGAACTCCTGGGCCCGGTCCGGGTTCTCCATGCCCGCAAAGGCCGGGGGCGGGGCCCCGCGCAGGAGGGCCAGCCCGTGCACCTTGACCCGCCGGTGGCGGTTCCACGTCCGCACCGCCAGGAGGATGTGCTCGGGGTCCACGACGGGGCCCACGCTGGGGTGGCCGTCGCTAAGGAAGTAGATCGTGTCCGTCTCCTCGTCGGCGAACGCGCGGGCGAGCGCCTCGTAGGAGTTGGTCCCGTTGTCCGGTGCGAGGCGGCCCACGAAGGCCAGCGCCCGGCGCACGTTGGCGGGCGTGGCCGGCTCGAGCCCCGGGCGCCAGGCGGTGGCGCCGTCCGAGTAGGCGATCACGTTGAAGCGCGTGCTGGGGGGCAGGGCGCGCAGCACCTGCTGCAACTCCCCGACCGCCGACTCGAGCCGCCCGTTCCAGCCCATGCTGCGGCTCACGTCGACCACGAAGGTGATCCGGCTCGAGCGCACCGGGAATCCGTAGTAGCGCGCGCCCTCCACCGTCGGAGGTGGGCCCGCGGGGGGCGGCCGTTCGTAGGGCTGGCCCTTCACCCCCTCGTACCACGCGGCCCACAGGTCCGGGTCGCTGCCCAGGGTGCGGCCCGTGAGCGCCTCCAGGGCCGCGACGAAGGCGTCCTCCAGGCGCAGGTCGCCGCCCCGGACGCGGCGCAGGGCCGCCACGAGGTCCGGCACCGATCCGAGGTCGTCCGAGCGGCCGAGCCCGGCCGCGGCCGCCTCGGCCACGCGCGGGTGCGCGTCCTCCAGGGCCCGGCGCAGCGCGCCCCAGGCCGCGGGGCCGCCCAGCGTCCCGACGGCCCGCGCCGCCGCGGCGCGCAGCCGCCAGTCGGGGTGCGCGAGGAAGACGAGCAGCGTGGGCAGGGCGCGGTCGGCTCGCAGCGCGGCCAGGGCCTCGAAGGTCGCCACGCGGACCTCGAGGTCCTCCTCGCGCAGCA
>JAPKHB010000241.1 GCA_026647295.1 Planctomycetota bacterium
GCCCAGCGCGCCGCCGGCGCGGGAGAGCCCCATGGCTAGGCCCCCCGACCCGCCGCCCCGGGTGCTCCCGCCCGACCCGGCGGCCCGGCTCCTCGACCGGCCGCCGCCTCCGCGCTACCTGGAGGCCTGGACGCGCAGCCTCACGCGCGCGGTGGTCCCGGACCGCCTGGGCGCGCGCTTCTCCGCGCTGCTCGTGCGCGTGGGCGTCGAGCGCTACGCGCTCCCCGGCGCCTGGGTGACCGAGGTGCACCGCGTGCCGGTGATCCGCCGCCTGCCCGGCCGGGGCAACGAGGTGTTCGTGGGCCTGGCGGGGCTACGGGGCGAGATCACGCTGTGCGCCGCGTTGGGGGCGTTGCTCGGCGTGCCCGGCGACGGCGCCGCGTCCGCGCGCCAGCGGCTGGTCGGCGTCGCGCGCGACGGCGAGCGTTGGGCGCTGCTCGTCGACGAGGTGCTGGGCGTCGAGACCTTCGAGACCGACCACGTGCAGGCGGCGCAGGCCACCGTGGCCCGCAGCGCGGTGCACTACAGCGACGGCGTGGTGCCCACGGCGCACGGGCCCGCGGCCCGGCTGGACGGCGCCCGCCTCTTCGCGGGCCTGGCGCGCAGCCTGGAAGGGGGGCGTCCGTGAGCGGGGGCGAAGACCTGGGCGGCCTCTCGCTGTTCGAACTCTTCCGGGCGGAGGTCGAAGCCCAGGCGGCGACGCTCGAGCAGGGTCTGGTCGAGGTGGAGGGCCGGGCGGCGGCGCCCGCCGCCGTCGAGCCGCTGATGCGGGCCGCCCACTCGATCAAGGGCGCCGCGCGCATCGTGGGCCTTTCCGCCGCGGTCGGCCTCGCCCACGCAATGGAGGATCTGCTCGTCGCGGCCCAGCGCGGCGAGGCGCGGCTCGGACCGGCCGCCGTGGACGCCCTGCTCGGCGCGACCGACCTCCTGCGCCGGCTTGCGCGGGCGCCGGAGGGGGAGGCCGCCGCGCGGGCCGCCGAGGAGGAGCCCGCCGCGGTCGCCCTGCTCGCGCGCCTCGCGGCGGCGCGCGGCGGCGAGGCCGCGCCCGCCCCGGGGACGGCCCCGGCCGGCGGGCCCGCGCCGGCCGCCGCGCCCGCGGCGGCGCCGGATCCCGCGGCCGACGCGGCGCACGCGCCCTCCGGCCCCGGCGCCCCGCCGCGCGAGGGCCTCCGCCCGGGCGTGCGCGTCGACGCCGAGAGCCTCACCCGTGTGATGGCCTACGCCGGCGAGTCCGTGGTCACCGCCCGGCGCCTGGCCGAGCGGGCCGCGGGGCTCGCGCGCGTCAAGGCCGGCGTGGAGCGCGCCGCTCGCGCGCTCGAGCGCGCGCAGCGCGCCCCCGCCCGGGCGGGCGACCCGCTCGCCCTGGCCCGGCAGGAACTGGCCCGGGTGCGCCGGGTCCTGACCGCGGAGGTCGAGGCGCTCGACCAGGCCGAGCGTGAGGGCACGGACCTCGCGGAGCGCATGTACGAGCAGGTGCTCCAGAGCCGCCTGCGGCCCTTCAGCGAGGGCGTCGCCGCCTTCCCCCGGCTGGTGCGCGACCTCGCCCGGGAGATGGGCAAGGAACTACGCCTCGAGGTCGCGGGCCACGAGGTTCCGGTGGACCGGGACATCCTGGACGCGCTCGAGGCCCCGCTCAACCACATGCTGCGCAACGCGGTCGACCACGGCGTGGAGACGCCCGCCGAGCGCCGGGCGTACGGCAAGCCCTCGCGCGGGTGGATCCGGCTCGCCGCGCGGCACCACGCCGGCATGCTCGAGATCCGCGTCGAGGACGACGGGCGCGGCGTGGACCTGGAGGCGCTGCGCGCGCAGATCGTGGAGCGGCGGCTGATCGCCGGGCCGATCGCGCGGGAGCTCTCCGAGCCCGAGCTGCTCGAATTCCTCTTCCTGCCCGGCTTCAGCACGGCCCGCGCCGTCAGCGAGATCTCCGGGCGCGGCGTCGGGCTGGACGTGGTGCACTCGATGGTCCGCGCCGCGGGCGGCACCGTGCGGGCCGAGCGGCGGCCCGAAGGCGGCCTGCGCTTCGTGGTCGTGCTGCCCATCACCCGTTCGGTGATCCGCGTCGTCCTCGTGGAGGCCGGCGGGCAGCCGCTCGCCTTCCCGCTCGCCCAGGTGGAGCGCCTGGCGCGCGTCCCCGCCGCCGCGGTCGTGCCGGTCGAGGACCGCGACCACGTCGAGTTGGACGGCCGCCGGGTCGGGCTCGTGCCCACCGCGGCGCTGCTGGGCCTGGGCGCGGCCCCCGAGCCGGGCGCGACGGTGAGCGTGGTGGTGCTGCGCGGTGGCGACGACTGCTACGGCCTCGTCGTCGACCGCATCCGGGGCGAGCAGCGGCTGGTCGTGCGGCCCCTGGACGCGCGGCTCGGGCGGGTGGCCTGCGTCAACGCGCTCGCGCTGGACGACGCGGGCCACCCGGTCGTGATCCTGGACGTGCCGGACCTCGTGCGCACGCTCGAAGCGCGCCTGCACGAGGGGCGGATGCGCCCGATCCACGCCCGCGCCCGCGCGGCCCCCGCCGCGCGGCCCCGCAAGCGCGTGCTGGTCGTGGACGACTCGCTCACCGTGCGGGAGGTCGAGCGCAAGCTCCTCGCCGCGCGGGGCTACGAGGTGGAGACCGCCGTGGACGGCGCCGTGGCCTGGGACGCGCTGCGCGCGCGGCGCTTCGACCTGGTCCTGACCGACGTGGACATGCCCCGGATGGACGGGATCGAACTCGTCCGCCGCGTGCGCGCCGACGAACGGCTCGCCCGTACGCCCGTGATGATCGTCTCCTACAAGGACCGCGAGGAGGACCGGATGCGCGGGCTCGAGGCCGGGGCCAACGTCTACCTCACCAAGAGCAGCTTCCACGACGAGACGTTGGTCCGTGAGGTGGTCCAGCTCATCGGCGGCGCGGAGGCCGAGTGAGGGTCGCCGTCGTCAACGACCTGGAACTGGCCGTCGTCGCGCTCAAGCGCCTGCTGGCCCTGGACCCGGCCTTCGAACTGGCCTGGGTCGCGCGCGACGGCGCCGAGGCGGTGGCCCGCTGCCGGGCCGACCGCCCCGACCTGCTGCTGATGGACCTCGTGATGCCCGGCGTGGACGGGGTCGAGGCCACGCGGCGCATCATGCAGGAGAGTCCGTGCCCGATCCTGGTCGTGACCGCCACCGTCGAGGGCAACATCGGGCGCGTCTACCACGCATTGGGCGCCGGCGCGCTCGACGCGGTCAGCGGCCCGACCTTCGGCCCCGACGGCGCGCTGGTGGGGGCCGAGCCGGCCTTGCGCAAGCTCCGGTCGGTCGCGCGGCTCGCCCGCGGGCCGGCCCCCGAGCCGGGGCTGCGCCGGCCCGCCTCGGGCGCCGTGGCTCCGCGCGCGGGGCGTCCCGACCGGCTGGTGGCCCTCGGCGCCTCCACGGGGGGGCCCCAGGCGCTGCTGGAGGTGCTCGCGGGCTTCCCGGCCGGGTTCCGTCCGCCGGTGCTGGTGGTGCAGCACCTGGACGCCGACTTCGTGCCGGGCTTCGTCGCCTGGCTCGGCGCGCAGTCCGGCCACCGGGTGCGGGCCGCGGCGGCCGGCGACGCGCCGGTGCCCGGCGAGGTGCTGGTCGCCTGCACCCGCGACCACCTCGTGATGGGGCGCGCCCGCACGCTGCGCTACGAACGCGAGCCCGCCGAGCACCCCTACCGGCCCAGCGTCGACGTGTTCTTCACGAGCCTGGCCGCCGCCTGGGACCGCCCGGGGGTCGGCGTGCTGCTCACCGGGATGGGGCAGGACGGCGCCCGCGGCCTCCAGGCCCTGCGCGCGGCGGGGTGGGCTACGCTGGCCCAGGATCGCGACTCCAGCGTGGTCTACGGCATGCCGCGGGCGGCCCTGGAGAGCGGCGCGGCGCAGGAGGCGGTGGGGGTGGCGCGGCTCGGCGCGCGCATCGCCCAGGCCTACGCCGAACTGGACGCGCGCGAGGCGGCGCGCCCGTGAGGAAGCCCCCGATGAGCCCGGACGGTCCCCCTGCCCCGCCCCTTGCCGCGTCCGGGCCGGCGGCGGCCCGCCCGCCGGCGGCCCCGCCCCCGGCGGGCGGGCACCGGGTCAGCGTGCTGCTGATCGACGACCAGCCGATCATCGGCGAGGCCGTGCGTCGGATGCTGGCGCCCCACGCCGACATCGACTTCCGGTTCTGCGCCGATCCGGCCCGGGCGCTCGAGCGGGTCCGGGAGGTCGAGACCACCGTGATCCTCTCGGACCTCGTGATGCCGGAGGTGGACGGCCTGACGCTGGTGCGCCGCTTCCGGGCGGACGAGGCCACGCGGCGGATCCCCCTGATCGTGCTCTCCACGAAGGAGGACGCCGCGACCAAGGCCGAGGCCTTCGCGCTGGGGGCCAACGACTACCTGGTCAAGTTGCCCGACCCGGTGGAACTGGTGGCGCGGATCCGCCACCACTCCGAGGGCTACATCTCGCGGCTGGAGCGCGACGAGGCCTACGCGGCGCTGGCGGCGAGCCAGCGCGCGCTCCAGCAGGAACTCGAGCAGGCCGCGCGCTACGTGCGCTCGCTGCTGCCCGCCCCGGTGGCCGACGGCGGGCGGTTGCGGGTGGACTGGCGTTTCGTCCCATCGGCCTCGCTGGGCGGCGACGCCTTCGGGTACCACTGGCTCGACGACGACCACTTCGCCCTCTACGTCCTGGACGTGAGCGGGCACGGCGTGGGCTCGGCGCTGTTGGGCGTGAGCGTGCTGAACACGCTGCGCTCGCGCACGCTGCCGGCCGTGGACTTCCGCGACCCCGGGGGCGTGGCGACCGCGCTGAACGAGGCCTTCCGCAGCGAGCAGCAGGACGGGAAGTACTTCACGCTCTGGTACGGGGTGTACCGCGCCTCCGCCCGCACGCTGCGCTACGCCGGCGCCGGCCACCCGCCGGCCCTGCTGCTCGCGCGGGAGCGGCCGGGCGCCGCGCCGCTCGTGCTGCCCAGCGCCGGGCCCATGCCCGGCGTGCTCGCGGGGCGCGCCTACGTCGCCCGGGAGTGCGCCGTGCCGCCCGGCTCGCGGCTCCTGGCCTTCACCGACGGCCTGTACGAGGTGCGCGAGGCCGACGGGCGCGTGCGCACCTTCACCGACTTCCTGGGGGCGTTGGGCGCGGCCGCGACGCTGCCTTCGGTCGAGGGGCTGATGCACGAGGCCCGCGGGCGCCTGGGCGCGGGACAGGACTTCGAGGACGACGTCTCCGTCGTGCAGGTGGACTTTCCCTGAACCGGGGCAGCCCGCCTGGAGTGATGCACCGGAGCCTGGCTCCACCGTGAGGGGTGCAGGGGGGGTACGGGATAGCCACCCTGCCACGAGAGCGGGCGCGAAGCGCACGCACGAGTGCAGATTCCGCGCGGGAGCGCGGAGCCGTACCCCAGCGAATCTCCCCCTTCGTCGATCCCTCGAATGATGCACCGGAGCCTGGGTCCGTATGGCTCGAATGATGCACCGGAGCCTGGCTCCGTATGGCTATTCGAGGCGGCGGCGCAGCGTGCGCAGGCGGAAGGCGCGCGCCTCGCGCGAGCCGAGGGCCTCGAGCGCGCGGCGCAGCCGGGCGGCGGCGCGCCGGGCGGGCTCCAGCGTGGCCCCCGCCACCAGGACGCGGTTCTCCCAGTGCTCGAGCTCGAGCACCTGCGCGGCCGCGTGGGGCGCGGCCAGCCGCTCGAGCAGGCGCCGCCAGGGCCAGCCCGGCACGGGCAGCACGTTGGTGACGGCCACGCCGCGCGGCGTGAGGCGCCGCGCCATCGCCGCCGGCAGCGGCCCCAGGCTCACCGCGGGCTTGGTGACCTCGCCCGCGACCCGCCCGCTCAAGTCCTCCAGGATCGCGTCGTAGCGCGCGCGGCCGCGCGTGAGCCAGGCCAGCGCGTCGCCGGCCTCGATCCGCACCTCGCCGCACCACGGGCGGGAGAGTTCCTCGAAGAGGGGGACGGCCCACAGGTCCAGGTCCACGGCCCGCAGGGGGTGCGCGAAGCCCAGCGCCCGCAGCGGCGCGACCACGCCCCCGGCCGCAAAGCCCAGGACCGCCGCGCGCGGGCCCGGGGCGAAGGCGGCGACCGCGGCGGCCAGCACGTCGAAGAGGGCGTGGGTGGGCCCCGGGCGGTCGCGCACCTCGCTCACGATCAGCCCGTCCTGGACGACGCGCGCCCCGTGCCGCGTGCGCACCACGCGCATCAGGGCGCCTTTTGTTGCGCGAGGGCGAGGGTGATCTTTGCGC
>JAPKHB010000242.1 GCA_026647295.1 Planctomycetota bacterium
CCACGCGGGCGCGCCAGGCGTCGAAGTTGCGCGTGAGCAGCGGGCGCACCTCGGGGTGGCTGTCGCTGACCTCCAGCGCGAGGTTTCCGATCGGGCAACCCATCCGGCACTCGTTGGCCGCCAGGCCCTCCCGGTAGGCCGCCAGCAGGCCGAACACCCGGGCGACGGGGTCCGTCTCGCGCGCCTCGACCGGGCCCATCACCCGCTCTTCGAGGAGGTGTGCGTGGTAGTGCTCGAGCACCGCGGCCAGGAGCGCCTCCTTGCTCCCAAAGGCGTGGTAGAGGCTCCCGCTGTGCACCCCGGCCTCGCGCAGGATCGTGGCGACCCCCGTGGCGTGGTAGCCCTGCTCGTGGAAGAGGCGCCGGGCCGTCTCCAGGATCCGCTCGCGGGTGCCGTCGCCGGTCTGGCGCATTGATTGATCATTCAACCAAGGGCTCTGACCGGGCGCAAGGGGGGATGGGCGGGGCCTTGGTCCCGACCGCCGCCAGGCGGGGAAGGCCTGACGGCGGCCGGGGGTCCGGGTCGCCGCGGCGTCAGCGCGGCGGGAGCGGGGTTGGCACCCGGTTCTTCACCGGGGGGATGGTGCGCAGGTACGCGTAGATCGACTTGAGGTCCTCGTCGGTGAGATTCTGGCCGTACATCGGGGGCATGGGCGGCAGCAGCGGCCGACCGATGCCGCGGTGGCGCATGTTGCGCAGCGTCGCGACGAACTCGTCCTCGGACCATTCGCCGAGCCCCGTTTCGGGGTCGGGGGTGAGGTTGCGGGTGAAACTCACGCCCCACGGGCCCGACCAGGCGGTCATCGTCCGGCTGGCCGCAAGGCCCCAGGGGCCCTCGCCCAGCGCGAGCGGGGCCTCGATCACCAGGTCGGCGGGGTGGCCGGACAGGTCGCGGTCGGGGTCGGGGTGGGGGCCGTTGGGGCCCATCACCCAGGGGGAGTGGCAGTCGGCGCAACCGATCGACTTGACGAGGTACCGGCCGCGCGCGACGCGGTCTTGCGCCGCTACGCCGGGTTCGGACTCGGCTTCGCCCAGGACGAGCGACAGGCCGATGCCGAGCAGCGCGATCAGGCAGACGAGCAGGAGTCTCATGGCTACTTTCCTTTGGAGAGGGTGGGAGGCGTCAGCGCGGGGTCGGCCCGGCCCTCGGCCCGGATCCACTCCGCGATCAGTTCCAAACCCCGCTCGTGCACGCGGTTGGTGCCCAGCGGGGGCATCTGCCGGGTGGGAAGGCGCGAGGCCATGCGCTGCCACACGGCGCTCGCTGCGGGCTCGCCCGGCACCACGCGCGTGCCGGGGCCCTGGCGCAGGGCCACGCCCAGCGCGGTGGTGAGCGCCGCGCTCGTCGGGGCGCCGGCGTCGGCGGGGCGCAGCCGAAGGTCCAGACCGAGCGTGCGCAGCGGGCCCGCGTCGTTGTGGCAGTGGGCGCAGTTGGCGTGGAGGTAGCCCAGCGCGGCCTGGCGGCGGGCCAGGGGCGCGTCCTCCGGGGTGTCGGAGAGCTGCACGCTCGAGTAGCCGAGCACCGGGCCCAGGCCCGAGCCGTGGCAGGCCAGGCAGTCGCGGCGCCCGGGCACGTCGTAGGGGACCCCGGCCGTGCTCTCGCGCACACCGCGCACGCCCGCTTCGGGCGCGAGGTCCGCGTCCTTGCCGTCCTCGCGCCACAGGTAGGTCGCAAAGTGCCAGCGGCCCTCCGCCACGTGTTCGAGGAAGCGCGTCTCGACGCGGCGCTCGAAGGCGAACTCCTTCCACAGGCGCGTGCCGACGGGGAAGCGCCAGCGCTCCGGATCCGAGGTGTCGATCGCCGTACCGGCCGGCAGGCGGATCCAGCGCCGCTTGGCCGCGCCGTCGCTCCACAGCACGTGGCGCGGGGCGTAGGGCGTGACGCCCGCGGCCAGGCGTTCGGGATTCCCCGGCTCGAAGAGGCCGGTCTCGGAGAGGCGCGCGGGCAGGTCGGGGGCCGCGGGCGGCGGCGCGTTGCCGCACGCGGCGAGCAGGAGGGCGAGGCCACCCAGGGTGATCGCGGGCGTCCGGCGGTTTCGCGCCACAAGGGGCATGGGCGGGGCTCCTTCGCGCCGGCCGCCCCCACGGGCGCCGGCGCCAGAGGAACCCGGTCCGGACCCGCGGCCCGCAATCCCGCCGGCGGCGCGCGCGGGCCGCCGCCGCATCCGCCCCGCGTCAGGCGCAGCGCGCGCAGAGCCCGATCAAGACCACCTCGTGGCGCTCGACGCGAAAGCCGGCGGGAAGCGGGCCGCCCAGCGCCGGGGGCGCGAGCCCGCAGCCGGCCACGTCGAGAACCTCGTCGCAGCCCCGGCAGCGGAAGTGGTGGTGGTGCCCGCCGGCTGCTTCGTAGCGCACGCGCTCGTCGTCGAGGCGCACGGCGCGGAGTTCCCCGTCCTCGGCCAGACGCTTGAGCGTGCGGTACACGGTTGCCTGGCCGAGGCCGGGGGCGTGCTCGCGGGCCCGGCGCAGGACGGCCTCGGGCAGGAGCGGTCCCCGGGCCTCGGCGAGCACGCGGGCGATCGCGGCGCGCTGGCGGGTTTCGCGGGGGGTCGGCATCGACGGGATTCTCCTTGCGCGGGGGACGGTGCTTCGATAAATGATAATGATAAGCCATTCTCATTCAAGGACCCGACCCCATGCCCACCCCTCCTCCGACCCGGACCCTGGCGCTCGCGGCCCTGGGGATGGCCCTCCTGCTCGCGGCTCCGCCCGCGCGCGCGGAGGACGAACCCGAGCCCCCGATCGTCGAGTTGCCCCCCATCCAGGTGGGGGCGCCGGCGCTGCTCGAGCCGCTCCAGAGCCTTTCGCCCGGTGAGGTGGCCCGTGTCCTTGACGCCTGGATCCCGGCCTCGGCGGTCTCGGGCGTGCGCCTCACCCGGCGCCTGGCCCCCAGCATCGGGGAGGTGCTGGCACTCGAGCCGGGCGTTGCGGCGACGAGCTTCGCCCCCGGGGCGAGCCGGCCGGTCATCCGTGGACTCGACGGCGATCGGATCCGGACGCTCGAAAACGGCGCCGGCAGCCTGGACGTGGCCAGCGCCAGCCCGGACCACGCGGTGGCGACCGAACCCCTGCTCGCCCGTCGCGTGGAGGTGGTGCGCGGGCCGGCGGCGTTGCGCTTCGGGACGACGGCGATCGGCGGCGTGGTCAACGTGCTCGACGGGCGCATCCCCGACCCGACGGTGGCGAGCGGCCTGCGCGCGCGCTCCCGGCTGCTGGCGAGCAGCGCGGACTCGGGGCGCGCGGGGGCGCTGGAGGTCGAGGGCCGCCGGGGGGCCTGGGGGTGGCACGCGGCGGGCTTCCAGCGCCGCGCCGAGGACTACCGCATCCCCGGACACGCGTGGTCGAAGGCGCGGCGCGCGGAGGTCGGCGCGAACGGGCCGCGGGGCCGGGTGCCGAGCACCTTCGCCGAGGGCGAAGGGGCCACGATCGGCGTGACGCGCTTCTTCGCCGGCGGGTGGGCGGGGGTTGCGCTGGGGGGCGTCGAGCAGCGCTACGGGGTCCCGAGCCTGGAGGAGGAGCCGATCCACATCGAGCTGTCGAGCCGGCGCCTGGACGCGCGGGGGGCCTGGGAGTGCCTGGGCGGCTGCTGGGAGCGCCTGGACGTGACCGCGGCGTTCGTGGACTACGAGCACGTGGAGTTCGAGGCCGACGAAGCCGGGACCACGTTTCGAAGCCAGGCCTTCGAGGGCCGCGTGGAGGCCACCCACGCGTCGCTGGGCGGCTGGCGCGGGACGCTCGGCGTGCACGGCGCCTGGACGGACTTCGAGGCGCTGGGCGAGGAGGCCTTCGTCCCGCCCTCGACCTCCGGCTGGCTCGCGCTCCTGGTGCTGGAGCAGCGCGCGCTGCGGCCCGACCTGGACCTCGTGCTGGGCGCACGGCTGCAATTCGACCAGGTGGACGGGCCGCGCACGCGCTCCTTTGCGACGGCGAGCGCCTCGGTCGGGCTCGTCCACCGCCTGCGGCCCCGGACCACGCTGGCCGGGACGCTCTCGTACACCGAGCGGGCTCCGACGGCGACGGAACTCTTCGCCGACGGACCGCACGTGGCCACGCAGCAGTTCGAGGTCGGAGACGACGGCCTGCATCCGGAACGCAGCGTGGCGGTGGACCTGGCCCTCCGCCACCTGGGCCCGCGCGTGAGCGGCGAGGTGACCGTCTTCGGCCAGCGCGTTGACGACTACGTCGGCCTGATCCCGACCGGGGGGGTGAGCGACGACCTTCCGGAGTACCGCTTCGAGGCGCTGGACGCGCTCTTCTACGGGGCCGAGGCGCGGGCGGCGCTGCACCTGCTCGCGCGGCCGCACCTGGCGCTGGACCTGGACCTGCTCGCCGACTGGGTGCGCGGCCGGGGGCCAAGCGGCGCGGGGGACCTGCCGCGCATGCCGGCCCCGCGGCTGGGGGTCGGCGCGAGCGCCCGCTTCGGGCGCGGCTCGGCCCGCGTCCTCCTCGTGCGGGCGCTCGACCAGGATCGCGTCGCGGACTTCGAGCGGCCGACCGACGGCCACACGTTGCTGGAGGCAGGCCTTGGCGGCGACCTCTCCCTCCACCGCGTGCGTGTCTCGGTGGACCTGCGCGCCACGAACCTCCTCGACGAGGAGGCGCGTCCGCACACCTCTCCCCTGAAGGAACTCGTGCCCCTCCCCGGCCGCTCCTTCACCCTCTCCCTCACCCTCGAATAACCGTACGGAGCCAGGCTCCGGTGCATCATTCGAGGGATCGGGAAATGGACAGGGACCTTGGAGTTCGGCTCCGCGCTCCCGCGCGGACTGTGCACTCGCGCATGCGCTTCGCGCCCGCGCTCGTGGCAGGTGGGCTGCGCGCGCGGCTTGAGGGCCCCGGCGCAAGGGACGGATCCTGGTGGCGGGCCGCCCTCGCGTTCGAGCGCGGCCCCTCGCCCCTTGCTCCGCGCTCCCGCGCGGACCGTGCAAGGTTTGCGCGCATTCGCGCGCCAACTCTTGGCAAGGGGGGTGCTGCGCGCACCCCCTCTGCACTCCCCCGCGCCCCTCACGGTCGCGCGGACTGTGCGTCGCGCCGCCGCGAAGCGGCGGCTACGCGGAAGAGTCGATCTGCGCGCCGGCGCCCCGAGCTCCCCGGCGCAAGGGACGCACCCGCCTACCATTCACCGCCTCGCGGCGCCCGCCGCCAGTCGGCGACCTACGGGACCTCCCACGCCACCTCGCGTAGGTGGCCCTCCCCGACTTCCACGTCGCCGAGCAGGCCCCCCAGGCCGTCGGTGCCCGCCAATCGTGCCTCGTAGCGCCCCGGGGCAAGCCGGTCGAAGGCGAAGTGCCCCGCATCGTCCACGGACGCCGAGCGCACGGTCTCTCGGACCGACGCATCGACCCTTCGAAGCACGATCCAGTGCCCGGTGGCGGGTCGGCCCGTCGCCAGGACCAGCGTCCCGGAGAGGCTCGCGGGACTTGCGAGCGTGATGCGGACCGGTTCCCCGCCCTCCGGGTGAAGCACATGGGCTGGCGCCGCCGCCTCATGCTCGACGACGAGCACGGCGTCCCCGTGTTGCACGCCGGGCAGTACGAAGCGCCCGTCGGCCCCGGTCCGCGTCTCGACCGCCGAGTCCAGCAGCGCCGTCTCATCCTCGGGCAGGCCGGGGACCTCGGCCCGCACCCGGGCGCCCGCGAGTGGCCGCCCGGCGGCGTCGCGCACCGATCCGCGGACGGTCCGTCCGTCGTCGACGGCGAACCGGCCCAGGTCAACCACGGCTCCCGGCGCCGGAATGACCCTCCCGAGCACGATGCGTGCCCCGTTGCGGGGCCGGGCGATCAGGAGCACGCCCGTGTCCTCGCCCTGCACGACGTATTGATAGTCTCCCCCCGGCGTCCGCGCGGCGACCCGCTCCCGTTCCTCGCCCCCCTCGGTGCGCTCGCGCACCCACACGTCGTCGGTGAGCGCTTCGCCCTCGCGGGCCACCAGGCGGAACCGGACCCGGGTCCGCGGCGCGACGACGAGGCGAACGGGCGTGTCGGCCGGCCTGACCCCGTCACGCTGGGCGGTCAGGTGCGTCTCGCCGCGCGCCGAGACGGTCGCCGGTGCGTCGTCGAGGCCCGCGAACTCAAAACCCCCGTCAGACCCGGAGATCGTCTCCAACGCCCGCGACCCGAACCTGTCGAGTGCCTCGGTGCGGTAGGTGACAGTCACGCCCTCGACCGGTAGGCCCCGCGGGTCGATGA
>JAPKHB010000243.1 GCA_026647295.1 Planctomycetota bacterium
AGGAGCACTACCAGGCCTACCGGGAGGCGCTCACGCGCATCGGGGGCCGGCGCTTCACCATCCGCACCTACGACTTCGGCGCCGACAAGGAGAACCCGCACCGGCCCGAGTCGCCGGAGCCCAACCCGGCCATGGGCGTGCGCTCGCTGCGCTGGTGCTTCGAGCACCCCGAGCCGTTCCGGGCCCAGTTGCGGGCCCTCCTGCGCATCGCGGCGGAAGGGGACGTGCAGATCATGCTGCCCATGGTGGGGGGGCTGGACGAGGTGCGGCGGGCCAAGGCGCTGCTGCGCCAGGCCGCCGAGGAGCTGCGGGCCCGCGGGGAACGCTTCCGCCCCGACCCGCCCGTCGGGGTGATGGTCGAGATCCCGGCCGCGGCCGTGACGGCCGACCTGCTGGCGCGCGAGGTGGACTTCTTCTCGATCGGGACCAACGACCTCATCCAATACGACCTGGCGGTGGACCGGATGAACCCCCGCCTCGAGCCGCTGTTCCGCCCCTCCCACCCGAGCCTCCTGCGCCTGATCCAGTACACCCTGGCGGCGGCGGGCGAGGCCGGGATCCCGGTCACGCTGTGCGGCGAGATGGGCGGCCACTCCATCTACACGGTCCTGCTCTTCGGCCTGGGCCTGCGCGAGTTCAGCCTCACGCCGGGCTACATCCCCCGGGCGCGGCGCCTGCTGCGGGGCCTCACGCTCCGGGACGCCCGGCGCATCGCGGCCGACTGCCTGCGCCTCGAGACGGCCCAGGAGGTCGAGGCCCTCCTGCGCGCCCGGGTCCGCGAGGTCGGGGCCGGCTGACCCCGCGGGGCGGGGCGCCCGCGGACCCCGGCCGGGTCGCCCCTTCGCCCGACCCGCGCGGCTTGCCGGGCGGGGCCGCCGCGCGGGATGGCACTCAAGGTCGCGGGCACCCCGGGTCGAAAGTGGGCGCGACGGCCCCGTGGTGGGGCCGCCCGCCCCCGGGGGCCCCCATGCACCTTCGCCGCCACAAGAGCCTGATCGGCCTGGACATCGGCACCAGCGCGATCAAGGCCGTCGAGCTGACCTGGCAGGGCAGCGGCCCGGTCATCACGGGCTTCGGGCACGCCGCCCTGCCCTCGCCGGACGCCACCCTGGAGACCCTCCAGCGCCTGCTGCGCGAGGGCGGCTTCCACACCCGCCGCGTCGCGACCTCGGTCTCGGGCAAGGCCGTGATCGTGCGCTACCTCACGATGATGCGCATGACGCCCGACGACTTGCGCAACGCCATCCACTACGAGGTCGACAAGTACATCCCCTTCGACGTCGAGGACGTGGTCATGGACTGCCAGCCCTTCGAGGCCGGCGGGCTCGGCGACCTGGCGACCAACGAGATGCGCGTGCTCCTGGTGGCGTGCAAGCGCGCCGTCATCGACGAGCAGCTCCGGATCCTCGCCCTGGCGGGCTTGAGCCCCGAGGTCGTGGACGTCGACGTGTTCGCGCTCGGCAACGCCTTCGAGACGGCCGTGCGCCGGCCGGCCGAGGCCGGCGCCCGCGTCTCGGCGCTCG
Organism: Planctomycetota bacterium; assembly: GCA_026647295.1. Lineage (GTDB taxonomy): Bacteria > Planctomycetota > PLA2 > PLA2 > JAEUHO01 > JAPKHB01. The sequence goes on from JAPKHB010000243.1 coordinate 1,524, forward strand.
TCGACGTGGGCGCCAGCAAGACCTGTGTGAACCTCGTGCGCGCCGGGGCCTCCTTGTTCACCCGGGAGATCCACAACGGCGGCGAGGCCTGCACCAACGCGATCGCCGTGCGGCTGGGCCTCAAGCGCGGCGAGGCCGAAGCCCTCAAGGTGCGCCCCGGCGAGGACTACGAGCGCCTGCGCCAGGCCGTCGCCGGCGCCGTGGACGACCTGGCCACGGAGGTGCGCCTCTCCTTCGAGTACTTCGAGAACCAGTTCGACCTCGGCATCGACGAGGTCCTGCTCTCCGGCGGCGGCGCCCGGCTGGCCGGGCTCGACCAGGACTTCTCGCGGGCCTTCCAGCGGCCGACGCTGCCGTGGGACCCGACCGGGGACCTGCCGATCGCCGCCGGCAGCGTGGACGTCGAGGCGCTGCGTGAGCACGTGGCGGACATGGCCATCGCCGTGGGCCTGGCGGCCCGCGGGAACCGGAGTCGCTCCGCATGATCCAGATCAACCTCCTCCCCCCCGAGCACCGCCCCCGCACCGGAACCCCCGTGGCGCGCTTCGCCGCCATCGTGGTGGGCGTGGTGATGGTCCTGGCGTCCGGCGGCGTCTTCGCCTACACGCGCTTCATCGCCCTGGCGAACGCGCACGACATCCGTCTGGTCAAGGAGAACGAGGTGCGCGCGAAGGAGGCGCTGCGCGACCACTCCCTGCGGCTGGCGGCCGAGCTGGACGGATTCGAGAAGCGCCGCGAGGCGATCCAGAAGATCACGCGGGCCCGCACGCTGTGGAGCCGCAAACTCGACCAGTTCTTCGACATCGTGACCAGCCAGACCACCAAGGAGACGTTCCACGTGTGGCTGGACTCGGTGGAGGCCCCGAGCCAGCTCGCCGCCGGCCGGCGCCTGCCGGGCCGGACCGCGGGAGCGCGGGCGAAGGCCGTGGTGCCCGCGGGCGAGTTGAAGCTCTCGGGTTTCCTGGCGATGGAGAGCGACGCGGAGGCGCCCGCCCTCCTCAGTTCCTTCCACAAGGCGCTCACCGGCGACCCCGAGAACACCGGGCGCCCGACCGAGTTCTTCGCCGACTTCATGTCGATCAACAACCCGAACATCGAGATGCTGCGCGAGACGAACCGGCGGCCCAACGAGGCCGAGCTGGTGCCGCCCCGCGTGGGCGCCTTCAACTACGAGCTCAAGCTCCACCCGCTGGAGGTGCCCAAGGCGCCGGCCGGCAAGGGAGCCCGGGGCTCGACCCCGGCGGCGGGCCGCTGACGGGCGGCCAGGGAGTCCCACCGTGAAGAACCTGAGCGAACGCCAACGGCTGGTCCTCACCATCCTGGCTTCCGTGCTCCTGTCGGGCGGCCTCCTGGCCGTCGTGTACTCGGACCGCACCGAGATCGAGCAGATCGAAGGCGAGATCGAGGAGCTGGACACGCGCATCCAGGCCGCCGCGGTCGAGGCCGCGAAGATCCCGGAGCGGGAGGACAAGGTCCTCGTCTTTCGGGCGGTGGAGGACCGCGAGCTCGCGATCCTCCCCACCGAGCAGCGCATCGCGGACTTCCAGCGCGGCCTGAGCGCCAACCTGGCGGCGGCGGGCTTGCGCTTCACGGAACTGCCCGAGAGCAGCCCCGAGGACAGCGAGTTGGCGCGCGGGATCCGCTCGACGCGGATGAAGCTCAAGGGCGGCGGCGACGCGGCTTCGATCCTCAAGTTCATGAACATGATCGAGAACGACCCGCGCCTGGTGGCGGTGAAGGGCTTCCGCATCACCGCGGGGGACCGCGCCCGGCAGGCGCCCGGCGAGCCCGTCCAGCACGACCTCGAACTCGACCTGGAGACCTACTTCTACCGCCCGGACCGCGCCAAGGACGACCTGCACATCCCGGGCGCGGAGCGGCGGCTCCAGGAGCCGCGGGTCCAGGAGGCCATCCAGGCCTTCCAGCCCGAACGGCCGGAGACGTACGTCCTTCGGCCCGCGGCCAGTCGGCGCGACCCGCTCGTGGACCCCCGCAAGGCCAAGGCGAAGGACACCGGCCCCGACGAGGAACAGTGGGCGCGCGAAGAGGCGATCGTGGCCGAGTTGGAGGCCCGCCACCGCGACATCGCCGAGAAGGTCGAGATGGAGAAGGCGTACGAGCGCGTGGGCGACCTGTTCCGCTTCGACCGCATGCGCCGCGAGGTGGACGACCTGTCCAACGACCTCAAGGCCCGGCTGGAGCAGGTGCGCGAGCTCAAGTCGGTGCTGCTGCCCGAGTTGACCCAGCGGCTCGAGCGCATCGGGGCCTCGCTCGAGGAACTGCGCGGGACGCGGCCGTCGCGCGAGCTGGTCGTCACCCGCACCGTCGCCGAGGAGTTCCGGCGCGAACTGGAGCAGGACCTCGCCCGCGGCGCCTTCGGGGAGATGACCTCCAAGGGCAGCGCCTGGGTGAACTTCCTGCGCGGCAAGCGCATCGACCCGGACGCGCGGCCCCTGATGGAGGTCATCGAGGGGCTGATGCAGAAGGGCCGCATCCACGGCGAGTTCCAGGCGCTCGCCCTCAAGGTGACGGGCACGATCGTGCACGGGGAGGACCCGTCGCGCAGCCTCGTGGTCGTCAACAACCGCAACGTGCGCGTGGGCGACGTGCTGGACGAGGCCGGCGAACTGGTCCTGGAGTCGATCTCGGCGGCCGACGTGGTCTTCCGCTTCCAGGGCGAGCCCATCCGGGTGAGCACCCGGCCCGAGCCCCGCTCGGGCGGGCCGGCGGCCGAGCGCCGCTTCGTGGCCCCGCCCCGCTAGCCGCCTCCTCGGGGGGCGGTCGAGGCCGCTGCGTCCGGGCCGGATCCGGGGCCCCGGGGCCCCGGCCCGCGCCCGGCCGCGAGCGCCCGGGGCGGGGGGATTGTCTCGGTTTGGTCACCGCGCCGCCGCCCGGGCCGGGGAAATGCGAGCGCGCGGTCAAGGGGAGGGGGCTCGCCCCTTGGCGGGCGGGGGGCGTTGGGCTTTACTTCGGGCACCTGGCAACCGAAGGGAACAGCGGGGGCCGCGGCGGCGCGGTGCCCCCTCCCCCGCGCGGGAGCCAGGGGGCCCCAGGAGGGGGACCCCGAACCGAGGAGGGCCACCGATGCAGCGCCATGCGTTCCCGTGGGTGATCGCCGGTCTGGCGGCGCTGGTCCTGATCGGCGCCGGGGCCCCGAGCGCGCGCGCCGGCGACGCGGACCCCGAGGCCTTCCGGACCCACGACGTGGGCAACGGGCTCGTCACGCTGGACGTGGCCGACGCGACCTTCCACCAGGTCGTCCGGGACCTGATCCAGCCCCGCACGCGGGTCAACATCATCGTCTCGCCCAAGGCGGCCGACGCCCGGGTCACGCTGCGCGTCGTGGACCTGCACTGGGTGCAGGCGCTGGACGCCCTGGTCGAGCAGATCGGGGCCGTGATGGTGCGCAAGGCGGTCAACCTGCTGCGCATCGAGCGCCCGGATCCCATCGACTTCAGTTTCACGGACCGGGAGATCACCGAGGTGATCACGGCCATCGCCGACTTCGCGCGGGCCAACGTGATCGTGTCGCCGAAGGTGGCGGGGAAGATCACCCTCTCGCTGCACGGGACCCCCTGGCGCGAGTCGCTGGAGCAGGTCGTCTCCACGCTGGGCTACGCCCTGGTGGAGCACGACTACGGCATCCTGAAGGTGGTGCCGCGCGACGAGCTGGAGTTGGACAGCGACTACTACCGCTTCCGGTACCTGCGGCCGCCGGCGCCCTACAAGGGCGTGATGGCGGCCCAGACCTCGGGCAGCGGGGGCTCGGGCGGGGGCACGAGCGGGGGCACATCGGGCGGCGGCGGCGCCAACACCGAGGTGTGGAAGGGCGACCCGGTGACCCCGACCGACGACCCGGCCAAGATCGCCGAGGTGTTCCCGATCATCCAGGCGCTCACGCGCGTGGTCGAGCCCGACGGCGGCACCGTGACCTACATGCCCGACCAGAACGCGATCCTGTTCACCGGCACGCGGCCGCGGCTGCAGCGCCTGCGGGGGCTGGCGTCCCAGCTCGACATCGAGCCGCCGCAGGTGTTCATCGACATGAACTTCGTGGTCACCTCGAACCAGGACGCCCTCAACCTGGGCCTGGACGCGGGCGACACGACGGGCCTGGGCTTCAGCATGAGCGGCTCCGACGTGCTGCACATGCTGCCCTGGAACGCGGGTCGCGGCGGCACGGGGCCCGCCTGGCTCAACGGCACGGCCTTCCCGCCGCCGCCGGCGTCGGCCTTCGGCTACGGCACCCTGACCACGAGCGAGACGGCGCTGCTGTGGAGTTTCCTGCAGCGCGACACCTCGTCGCGCGTGGTCCAGGCGCCCAAGTTGCTCGCGCTGGACAACACCGAGGCGACGATCTTCATCGGCGACTCGGTCCGCTACGCCCGCACGACGGCGGCCACGAACCAGAACGGCGGCCTCGAGTTCTCCGTGGAGGAGGACCCGAACTCGCCGGTCAACGTCGGTTTCCAGCTCCTGGTGATCCCGCACGTGATCCCCGGGGAGCAGAAGATTCGGATGACGGTCATCCCCCAGCGCCGGGCCCTCAACGGGACCGGCCCGCTGCCCGGGTTCGACCGCATCACGGTTTCCGGGCAGAGCATTGACCTGCCCCGCGTCCAGTCCAGCACCCTCGTGACCCACATGATCCTGCGCGACA
>JAPKHB010000244.1 GCA_026647295.1 Planctomycetota bacterium
GTCGGCGGGCAGCGGGAACACGAACACGCCCTCCAGGCGCTGGTCGGTGGTGTTGCGGAAGGCCTGCTCGATGGTGGTGCGGGCGATCTGGTCGCGCACCTCCACGTCGGCGCGGTAGCGCGAGACCACCAGCGGCACCTCGCGGCCGTCGATGGTCGCCAGCAGCGCGCCCATCCACTCGTTGCCGGAGGCCGCGCGGTAGCCCTTGAGCCAGCGGGGCTCCTCGGCGAGCGGCTCGGCGCGCCCGGCGTGGGCCTTGAGCCACAGCGTGCCCTGGACGCGCTGCTCGAAGCCCCCCGGGCCCGTCACCGTGAGCGGCGCCGCGGCGGTCCCGCGCACCTCGGCCTCGCCCTGGAGGAGCCGCAGCCCGCCGGCCAGCACCTCGGCCTGGGCGCCGGGCCCGAGCACCACCTCGCCCGGGCCCAGGGCGAGTTCGAGCGCGTGGGCCCCGCGCCCGCCGGTGAGCAGCAGGTCGCCGGGGAAGATCCGGTCCTTCTCGGCCAGCGGCGAGTGGCGCTGGCGGCCGTCGGGACGCACGCGGGCCAGGCCCTGGACCGCCCGGACCACGCCGGCCCGCCCGTCGGCCGCGAGGCTCTCGCCCGCGGCCGGCCGCGGGGCCCCGACGGCGAACAGCGGCAGCAGGACGGACAGGAGGCAGACGAGAAGGACGGGCGCGCGCATGGAATCTCCTCGGCCCGGCATTGGACCACGGCGCGGGCGGTGGGGTTCCCGCGCGCGCCGCGCCAAGCCGGGGTGCCCCGGGGCGCGGCCCGTACACTCGGCGAGGCCCCCCCGGAGATCCGCCCATGGCCCGCCTGCTCGACTCCTTCGGCTCGCGCCAGACGCTCCGGGTGGGGGGGGCCGAGTACGCGATCGCCTCGCTGGCCGCGCTCGATTCGGCGCACCGGGAGGCGCTCGCGCGCCTGCCCGTCTCGCTCAAGGTGCTGCTGGAGAACCTCCTGCGCCGCGAGGACGGGCGCAGCGTGACGCGCGCCCACGTCGAGGCCCTGCTCGCCTGGAGCCCCGACCGCACGCCCGCCGAGGAGATCGCGTTCATGCCGGCCCGGGTCCTGCTCCAGGACTTCACCGGGGTGCCCGCCGTGGTGGACCTGGCGGGGATGCGCGACGCCACGGCCGCGCGCGGCCGCGCGGTGGAGGCGATCAACCCGCTCGTGCCCGTCGACCTCGTCATCGACCACAGCGTCCAGGTGGACGACTTCGGGCACCCGGGCTCCTTCGCGCGCAACGTGGCCCTGGAGTACGAGCGCAACCGCGAGCGCTACGAGTTCCTGCGCTGGGGGGCCCGGGCCTTTCGAAACTTCCGGGTGGTCCCCCCGGGCACCGGGATCGTGCACCAGATCAACCTGGAGTACCTGGCCTCGTGCGTGTTCGAGGGCGAGGTCGGGGGCGGGCCCGCGCTCTACCCCGACACCGTGGTGGGCACCGACAGCCACACGACGATGATCAACGGCCTGGGCGTGCTCGGCTGGGGCGTGGGCGGCATCGAGGCCGAGGCCGCGATGCTGGGCCAGCCCATGAGCATGCTCATCCCCGAGGTGGTGGGCCTGCGCCTGCGCGGGCGCCTGCGCCCGGGCGTCACGGCCACGGACCTGGTGCTCACCGTGACGCGGTTGCTGCGCGGGGTGGGGGTCGTGGGCCGCTTCGTCGAGTTCTTCGGCCCGGGGCTTTCGCACCTGAGCCTGGCCGACCGGGCCACCCTGGCCAACATGGCCCCGGAGTACGGCGCGACGGTGGGCTTCTTCCCGGTGGACGAACTGACGTTGGAGTACCTGCGCCGCACCAACCGGCCCGCGGCGCTCGTCGAGCGCGTGCGCGCCTACCTCGAGCACCAGGGCCTGTTCTGGACCCCGGCGGCGCCGGAGCCGGCCTGCACCCGGGTCGTCGAACTGGACCTGGACGCCGTGGTCCCCTCGCTCGCCGGGCCCAAGCGCCCCCAGGACCTGATCCCGCTCGACCAGGCGGCCGACAGCTTCCGCCGCCTGCGCGCCGCGGTGCGCCCGGCGCCGGACGGGGGCGGCGGCACCGCCACCCAGGCGGCCGTCGAGACGGCGCGGGGCACCCTCACCGACGGCGCCGTGGTGATCGCGGCGATCACCTCCTGCACGAACACCTCCAACCCCGCGGTGATGCTCGCCGCCGGCCTGCTCGCCCGCAAGGCGCGCGCCCGGGGCCTACGGCCCCAGCCCTGGGTCAAGACGAGCCTCGCGCCCGGCTCGCGCGTGGTCACGCGCTACCTCGAGCGCGCCGGCCTGCTCGCCGACCTGGAGGCGCTGGGCTTTGCGCTGGTCGGCTACGGCTGCACGACGTGCATCGGCAACAGCGGTCCCTTGATCCCCGAGGTGGGCCGGGCGGTGGAGGAGGGCGACCTCCTGGTGTGCTCGGTGCTCTCGGGCAACCGCAACTTCGAGGGCCGCGTGAACCCCCAGGCGCGGGCGAACTACCTCGCCTCCCCGCCGCTGGTCGTCGCCTACGCCCTGGCCGGCACGCTCGACCTGGACCTCACGCGCGAGCCGCTCGGCACCGACCGGGAGGGCCGCCCCGTGCACCTGGCGGAGTTGTGGCCGACGCCCGAGGAACTCTCGGCCGCGCTGGCCGGCGCGGTGCGCCCCGAGCACTTCGCCGAGGAATACGCCCGCGTCTTCGAGGGCGACGAGGCCTGGCGCGCGCTGCCCGTCCCCGAGGGTGCGCGCTTTGCCTGGGACCCCGCGAGCACCTACGTGCGCCCGCCGGCCTTCCTCGAGGCGATCCCGGCCGAGCCGCCGGCGCCCCGGCCGGTGGAGGGCGCCCGCTGCCTGGTGTGGCTCGGCGACTCGGTCACCACCGACCACATCTCCCCGGCCGGGAGCATCCCGGCCACCTCGCCGGCGGGACGCTGGCTGCTCGCCCAGGGCGTCGCGCGGGAGGAATTCAACTCCTACGGGGCGCGCCGGGGCAACCACGAGGTGATGGTGCGCGGCACCTTCGGCAACGTGCGCCTGCGCAACCGCCTCGCGCCCGGCACCGAGGGCGGCGTCACGCGGCACCTGCCCGGCCAGGAGGTCCTCTCCGTCTACGACGCGGCCGAGCGCTACCGCGCCGAGGGCGTGCCCCTGATCGTGCTCGCCGGGAAGGACTACGGGATGGGCTCGTCGCGCGACTGGGCCGCCAAGGGCACGTTGCTGCTCGGCGTCCGGGCGGTCCTCGCCGAATCGTACGAGCGCATCCACCGCGCGAACCTGGTGGGCATGGGCGTGTTGCCGCTCGAGTTCCCGCCGGAGGTGACCCCGGCGACGCTCGGGCTCACGGGGGAGGAGCGCTTCGACCTGCGGGGCCTGGAGGCCCTCGCGCCGCGCGCGCGCGTGACGGTGCGGGCCACGCGGCCGGACGGGACGTCGCTCGAGTTCGAGACGCGCGCGCGCATCGACACGCCCGACGAACTCGACTACTTCCGCCACGGGGGCATCCTGCCCTTCGTGCTGCGCGCGCTGTGGGCCAGGGGCGGGTAGGCGCCCCGGGACCTCACGGCGCGCCGGCCCGCCACGGGCCCGCCGGCAGGGGCTGAAAGGCCCGGCCGTCCAGGCGGGCGCGCGAGACGCGCGCGAGGGCGTGCTCGTCCTTGCGCCCGGCGCCGTCCTCGTCGGCCTGCACGGCCTCGGGCCCCGTGCCCAAGAGGGCCGTGAGCAGCGAAAGGTCCGGGGGGTCGCTCGTTCCGTACACCAGGGCGTCGATGAGCCCGGCGCGGGTGGGGGGCGTGCCGGCCGGGAACCCGGCCGCGCGCCCCTGGTACAGCGCCACCGCGTCCGCGCCGTTCTGGAGCCGGTTGTCGGGCCAGCGGTGGCCCGCCCGGGGCGGCGGGAGGACGCCGGCGTTGCCCGCGACGAGGAGCCCGTCGGGGCTCGTCACGTCGGGCGGGGTCGTGGCGCCCAGGTCCAACGCGAAGTAGGCGCCGTCGGCCGGGTGGCCGCCGTTGAAGAAGACCAGGACGTAGCCGTCCAGGTCGAGCGAGGTGAGGCCGCAGGAGACCTCGACGAACTCGGCGGCGTCCACGCCGGGGGTGTCGCTGTCGACCTCCTCGATGAGCAGGCGCACGACCGGCACGGGGAAGGGCGCGACCGCGATCTCGCCGAGCCAAAGGGCGAGCGGGGTCCAGCCGGTCGGGGTCCCGTCGGCGAGCGGACCGAGGCCGAGCCGGAGAGCGGGCCCGGGCCCGGCCTCCACCGCGACGGGCAGGGCCTCGGCGCCGAGCCACGCCCGCACCTTTGCGGGGGGCGGCGGCGCCGCAAGGCCCAGGACCCCCGCGCGGGGGCGCGACCCGTGGGCGAACACCCCGGGGTCGAGCGCGAGGTCAAGGCACAGCAGCGGCAGGTCGTGCCAGGCGCCGAGGTCGTCGCGCAGCCGCAGCGGCCGAACGCCCGGGCCGGCCTCGTAGGCGGCGCGCTCGAGCACGAGCCGGCCCGGCTCCGGAACCGACCAGCGCGCCTGGGGCTCGTCCCCGATCCACACCTCGCGCACGAGGTCCAGGCCCGCGCCCAGGACCTCCAGCCGCGAGCCCGGCACCACGGCCGGGTGCGAAAGCGCGGCCGGCGCCGGCGCCGCGGGGGGCGTCGAGGCGGCCTCGTGCCCGGCGGCGGCGCCGCAGGAGTTGAGCAGCAGGGCCGCCAGCGCGGCGAGCCGGCGCAAACGGGGGGCGGAAACGGGCACGTGCATGGGGGCTTCCCTCCCCGGACCCGGCGCGCCCGGTCGCCGGCGGACGGTCCCCCGGCGCGGCCCCGACGGGCGCGGCTAGTCGAAGAGCGGCAGTTGCCCGCGGGGTCGCGCCAGGGGGCCGAGGTCCGGAAAGGCCGCGAGGAGGGTCGTGGGCATCGGCACGCGCCCACCGGCCACGGCGGCCTTGAGCGCGAGCGCGGCGGCGACGGCCTGGCCCCGGTAGTGGTTGTTGGCGACCACCGCCGTCTCGCGGCCGAGTTCGCCCAGGCGCCGCATCCGCACCTTGACCTCGTCCAACTCGGCCGGCAGGTAACGGTGGTCGTAGCGCTGGTCGCGGCCGGCGCGCGGATCGAACCAGGCGGCCGCGTTGCGCCCGTGCAGGCGCAGGTAGCGCCTTGGGCCGCCGGGGACCGGCTCCGGCGGGGGATGCCGGGGGTGGGGGGGAAGGTCCAGGTCGGCGCAGGCCACGCCGGCCTCGACCAGGCGAGCGCGCCAGGGGGGCTCGAACCATTCGCGCCGGCGGAGTTCGAAGACGAGCGGCAGGTCGCCCAGGGCCGCCTGGAGCCCCCGCACGCGTTCGAACGCCCCCGGCCCGGGCGCGAAGGAGAACGGGAACTGCGCAAGCAGCGCAAAGAGCCGCGGCGAGGCGAGCAGCGGCGCGAGCGCGGCGCGGAACTCCGCCACCGCCGCCGGCGCCGGCCCGCTGCCGTGCGTCAGGTCCCGGGGGAGCTTCGCGCTTAGGCGAAAGTCGGGGAACGGCTCCACCCGGGCGAGCCAGGAGGCGACGGCCGCGGGGCGGGGCAGCGCGTAGAAGGTGGCGTTCACCTCCATCAGGTCCAGGTACTCGGCGAGGAAGGCCAGCGGGTCCAGGCCCGCGGGCCGCGGGCGCGGATAGACCGGACCCTCCCAGTCGGCGTACGCCCAGCCGGCCACCCCCAGGCGGATCACGGCTCGGCGCGGCTCCCGCCCAGCCACGCCCGGCGCGCGGGGGACGGGCGCAGGCCCTCCGGCAGTTCGTCCACGAAGCGGTCGAGCAGCGGCAGGTAGCCCACGTCGTCGCAAAGGCGCAACAGCGCGACCTCGGTCTTCATGTCGGGGATGCGGCCGCCGCGGCAGGCGGCCAGCGCTTCGTCCAGGGAGAGCAGCACCACGCGGCCGGGCTCCTCCATCGGCGAGCCGTCGGTGGACGGCGGCCCGCCGGCCTCCAGCGCGACCTCGGCGGCGCAGAAGTGCACGCACTCGTCGCTGATGCCCGGGCTGGGGAAGAGCGCCCCGCCGAGGGGGCGGGTCGCCTCGGGCGCCACCGCGTAGCCGGCCTCCTCGCGGGCCTCGTGTCTGGCTTGGGCGCGGCCGACTTCGCGGCCTGTGATCTGCAGGCCGTCTTTCGGGTCAATTACAGAGGCA
>JAPKHB010000245.1 GCA_026647295.1 Planctomycetota bacterium
TCTCTCCGCCCAGCCGGATGTACGCCGCGCGGGCCTCCCGCGCCGACTCGACCGCCTCCCCGCGCGGCACGGGGATCCCCGCCGCCGAAAAGCAGGCCTTGGCCTGGTACTCGTGGAGCTTCACCTGCGGCGCCTCCCGAACGGTGACGGGGCGCATCCTACGACCCAGGCCCGCGGTCCCCGCGCTTTGGACGGGGCCCGACGGCCCACGCGGCCGGCCGCCCGCCGCGGCGCCACCGTCCGCGGCGGCCTTCGTTCAGTCGCCGGTGACGACCGGCCCGCCGGGCACGAGGCCGTGGGTCGCGCGCTTGAGGTACAGCAGCGCGAAGCAGGTATCCAGCACGTCCTTGGGCTCGTGCGTGGAGTCGGTCATCCAGAACACCCCGGGACGCTCCTCCGTCCCCTTGCGCTCCAGCGGGACCTTCACCGTCACGGGGCGCTGCCGCGCCAGGATCTCCTGCGCCCCGAGGGGGTACCACAGGCGCTTGCCCACCAGCCGCTTTCCGAGGATGTCCATCGTCCGCTCGACGCAATAGAGGTAGTAGATGTGGTAGCCGTAGCGGCTCGCAGGGTTCGTGAACGACGACCAGTTCCGGTCGAGCCAGGCCAGCCCGTCGTTCAGGCTGGTGTCGATCTGTTTGAGCAGGCCCGAATCGACCAAGTGCTTGCGGGTACGGTTGTCCTTGGCGAGCGCCTCGCGGGCGATCAGCAGATTGGCCAGCCCGCATGCGGTCATCGATCCGGTCGCCACGCCCTCCGTGCCGTCCGGGCTGCCCTTGATGTAGACGAAGCCTCGGGCCCGGTCCTTGATCGGGCCGTAGTCGTGGCCCTGATAGCCGGGATTGTGGCGTTCGTGCTCCGGGCCGTCCGGCTCCTGATGGTCCAACGTGAACGCGACGATGTCCAGCCAGACCTGCGGATCCACCTTGATGCCAAAGCGCTGCGCGCTGTACAGCGCCAGGGCGGCGAGCTGCGTGCTCGACAGGTCCTGGTTGGCGTGCGGCGGGGCGTTCGTGCTGCGCGTCCAGCGCGCCCCGCGACCCCCGCCCAGCGTGAGCACCGGTGCGTTGTAGCGCCAGCCGAGCCGCTCCTTGGGAAGCCCCCCTTCGGTCGGCATCCCACGCCGGGCGACCAGGCCATCCACGAGTTCCTGCATCCACTCCCGATCCTTGGGGTCGCGGATCTTGAGCTTGCCCTTCGACACCGCCGACTTGCTCGCCGAGGTCTTCTTGTGCTGGTCGTACTTCGCCGTCAGCGCCAGGATCATGGCCGAGACCTCGTACGCGCTCCCGGCCTGGGTGTGGTGCCAGGTGAAGCCCTGGCCGTCCTGGCCGTCCCAGCGCTCGGTGATGGTGTGCGTCTCGCGCAGCCAGTTGAAGCCTTTCTGGATCACGGGGTGGTCCGGGTCGACCTCGCACTTGAGCAGCGTATAGAGCGCGAGCGCCGTCGGCCCGGCCGGGTGACGGTACTGGGGGCCGTCCCCGCCGCCGTACAGCCGCTCGCCCTTGATCAGGCCGAAGTGCGCAAACTCGGTGTCGCGCTCGGTGAAGTAGTCCGGCCGCGCGAGCAACCAGTTGACCCCTTCGGTGAGTGCCTTGTTCACCTGCTCGTGGAAGGGCACCTCCTTGTCGCCGAGGTCCTCCCCCTCTTCCTTGCCCTCTTCCTTGCCCCCTTCAGGGCCGGGCGCCTCGTCCCCGCGCGCCAAGGGCCCCGGGCCGAGCAGGCCCCCGACGGTCAGACCGGCCAGGCAGGCCAGCCAGGCCCCCCAGACGTGCAAGCGGCGGAGCGGCATCGAAACCTCCGTGAGGACCCCGCCAGTGTACGGCAGCCCTGCGGCAGCCCTCCAGCGACGCCCCCGACGCCGCCCCGGTCAGCGCCCGCGCCAGCGCCGGCAGGCTCTCATCGTAGCGGTAGGAAAGCTGGCGATGGTCGTCCTCGAACTCGTGGTACGCGTGCTCCACGCCGGCCGCCTCGAGCCGGGCGTGCAGGATGCGGGCCCCGTGGTGCAGGTGGTACTCGTCCCGCGTCCCGCACTCGATCCACAGCAGGCGCAGGCCCCGCAGGGCCTCCGCGTGCGGCGCGACCAGTTCGACCGGGTCCCGGCGCGCCCAGCGCGCCCACACCTCGGGGCGCCGCTCGCCCGTGCCCTCCACGAAGGGCAGCGCGATGCCATGGGCCTCGGTCGGATCGGGCGAATAGAAGTGGGCCATCGCCACGATGTTGAGCGCCGGGAACAGCGCCGCGGGCAACTTCGGCCACCGGCGCGCCCGCAGCCCGGCCAGGAATCCGCCCAGGCCTCCCTCGCGGCGCAGCCCGTCCACGGCGCGCGGCAGGTCCGGGCCGTAGCAGTACTCGAAGTAGGCGTCGCCACTGTGGCACGCCACGGCCGCGAAGGTGTCGGCGTGCTCCAGGCCCATCATCAGGGCGCCGTAGCCGCCGCTGCTCTTGCCGAAGACGCCGCGGTGCGCGCGGCCCGCGAGCACGGGGAACGTGCGCTCGGCCCAGGGGACGAGTTCCTCGCAGATGTGCCGTGCCCACGGCCCGACCGCGGGGGAGTCGATGTACTGGTTTCCGCCCAGGGCGGTCATCCCGTCCACCATCACGACGGCGACCGGCGGCATCCGGCCCCCGTCGATCAACCGGTCCAGTCGCGCGGGCAGGCTCTCCTGGTACCAGTCGTAGGCCAGGAAGGAGCGGCCGGTCCCGGTGAAGCCCGCCAGCGCGAAGAGCACCGGCACGCGCTGCCCCCCGACGACGGCCGCCTCGGGCAGATACACCGGCACCTCGCGCAGCGCCGGATCGCCGAGCGGGTTGCCCGCCAGCAGGCGGCTCGAGGTGCGGTGGATCTGGACCTGCCCGGCCACGCGGCCCGGAGTGTAGCGGCGCCGCGCGTCGCCCCGCCGGAGCGCCCCCCATCCCAGGTACGCTGGGCCCCGTGACCCCGCCCGCCCGCCGCCGCCTGGGGCTCCTCTTGAGCCTCGCCACCGCTGGCGTGCTGGCCGCGCTGGCCCTCGCCCCGCGACCCGAGGCCCTGATCCCGCTGCGCGAGCCCCCGCGGCCCGAACCGCCGGGCCACTCCCCCCGCATGCCGCCGCCCGACCTGGACGGGTTGCGCCCCCCCGCGGTGGCGGACGACGCGCAGGCCCGGGCCGAACGCAACCGCCTCGCCCGCCGCTGGCACGCCCTGCTGGATGCGTTGGAGCAAGGCGCTGCCGAGGCTTGGGAAGCCGAACGCGTGGAGGCCCGCCTGTGGCTCTGGCGCCGCGCCCTGGGCGAAGTCGACGAGGTTGCGCTGCACCGCCACCTGGCGGGGCTCCTCGAACGCGAGGTGCGCCGGCTCGCCTGGCAGGCCGAGCGCGGCCTGGCCGGCCCCGGGCTGCTCGAACGGGCGCAGGTCGTACTCGAGCGCGAGCGGCATCTGGCGGGTCTGCCGCCCGGGCCGCACGCCCCGGAAGGCTACGAAGCCCTGCGCCGCGCCCATTGCGAACGCGAGCAGGCCCGCCTGGACAGCCTCGTCCACAACGGGCTGCGCACGCACGAGGACGCGCGCAGCGAGAGCCGGCGGCTCGACCTGGAGTTCCCACCGGTCCCCGAAAGCGCCCGCCCGGGGGGCTGACCCGCCCGACGCACGCAGGCGCCGCCCGCACACCGCGCAAGCGCCCCCGGCTCCGTTGAGGGCGGCAAGCCGGCGCGGCCCCTCCGGTTCGCGCTGCGGCCCGGCTACGAGCCCAGCGGCATCCAGCGCCACGCGCCGTCCACCCAGCGCAGCGTGCCGCCCACCCGCAGCATGGGCGCACGCTCCAGGACGGTCTCGTGACGCCCGCGGGCGGCGCGCCCGTTCGCCGTTACCCGCAACAGGACGGGCTGCCGCGTGTCGCGGGTGCGCCGAAGGCGCAGGATCAGGAGCCGGCGCGCGGTGACGGTGAGGCCCGTCCCGATCAGGACTCGGGGATTGCTCATCGCGCTCATCTGCGCCTCGTCGCCGACGAAGCGCAGCGTGACGACCGTATCGTCCCCCTGGCGGTCGTCGCGGCGCTCCACGAGGCCGCTGAAGCCCTCGCGGTTGAGCGTGAGCGCCTGGGCGAAGTACTCGGTGCTGGCCACGACCTCGACCTCGTCGCCCAGGATCCACTGCGGGTTGCGCCGGTGGTCGATCCATGCGTCCACCGGCGCCAGGTCCTCGGGGCGCAAGCGCACCTGGCGGCCCCCGGGGGGCGTGCCGCGCACGCCGCCCGACGCCGGGGTCGCGCCGGGAGCCCCGGGGCCCCCGGCCAAGGGCGCGGGTTCCGGGGGGGTGGCCGCCGGCACCCGGCTCGCCAGCCCCAGGCGGTGGGACAGCGTCGGCCCATGGCACGCCGCCAGCGGGAGCAGCGCCAGGAGCCCCGCCAGGGCCGCGCCGCCCCGCGCGGCCGGCCTCCGAGGTTGCGCCCAGCCGACCTGCATGCCCAGCCTCCGCCGCCCTCGGCCCCGCGGCCCGGCATCCGCCGCGCGCTCCGGGTCGCCCGGGAGGCGCCTGGCGGCCGCGCCCCACCACGCCAGGATCATCGGCTCGCCGGCCGGGCCCCGCCAGCCCCCGCCGGGCCGAGGCCCAGACGCGCCAGGTGATGCTCCACCCAGCGCCCGAGCGGGTCGAGTTCGACATTGAGGCGGGTGCCCGGCCCGGCCGCCCCCAGCGTGGTGACGGCGAGCGTGTGGGGGATCAGGTAGACGCTGAACGCCTCCCCCTCGCCCTCCGGCCACACCTCCCCGACGGTCAGGCTCACGCCGTCCAACGCGACGCTGCCCTTGGGCAGCACCCCGCCGGAGAGCCCGCGGGGCAGTCCCACCACGAGCCTCACCTCCGCGCCCCGGGCCTCGCGCGCGAGCACCTCGGCGACCCCGTCGACGTGCCCCTGCACCCAGTGCCCGCCGAGCGCGTCCCCCACCCGCAGTGCGCCCTCCAGGTTCACCCGCGCCCCAGGCGCCCGTTCGCCCAGCGTCGTGCGCCGAAGCGTCTCCGGCACGACGTCGAAGGCGAGCGCGCCTCCCGCCACCTCCACGACCGTGAGGCACACGCCGTCCACGGCGACGCTCTCCCCCGGCCGCGGCTCCGGCCAGGCGCGGAGCGGCTCCACCACGAGCCGAAGCGCCCCCGCGGGGCCGGGCGCACGCGCCTCCCGCACGCGTCCCTGGTGGGTCACGAGCCCCGTGAACACCGGTCCCCCCCGGGCTTGCCCGCGTCGGACGCAGCCCCCGCCGCCTCGGGGCCCAGCAGGTCCGGGCGCCGCGCCCGCGTGCGCGCCAGGGCCTGGGCCCGCCGCCAGGCGGCGATCGCCGCGTGATCGCCCGAGAGCAGCACCTCGGGCACTGCGTGCCCCTCCACGTCCCGGGGCTGCGTGTAGTGCGGATGGTCCAGCCCCCCCCGCGGGCCGCTGAAGGAGTCCTCCTCCGGGGAGCGCTCGTCGCCGAGCACCCCCGGCACCAGCCGGGCGACGGAGTCCAGGATCGCCAGGGCCGCCGCCTCGCCCCCCGACAGCACGAAATCGCCCAGGCTCACCTCCTCGGGCGCGAGGATCTCGGCCACCCGCTCGTCGATGCCCTCGTAGCGGCCGCACACCAGCACGAAGCCGTCGGGCGCCGCCGCCAGTTCCCGGGCCAGGGCCTGGTCGTAACGCCGGCCCTGGGGCGTGAGCAGGAGGGTCCGCGCCGTGGGCCCGTGGACGGCGCGCGCCGACCGCACAGCGGCCAGGACGGGGGGGGCCTTCAGCACCATGCCGGGGCCGCCCCCGAAGGGCCGGTCGTCCACGACCCGGTGGCGCCCCTCGCCAAACTCCCGCAGGGCGACCAGGTCGATGCGCACGCGCCCCGCGGCCACCGCCCGGCCCAGCACCGTGGCCCCGAGCCAGGGCTGGAAGAGCTCGGGGAAGAGCGTCACGATGGAAGCGTGCATGGCCGGCTCCAAACCCCCCGGAGCCTACGCCGCAGCCGCCCGGGACCCCGCCAAAAGCGCGGTCCCCGCGGGCCCCGGGGTACGCTCCACCGCTTCCCCCGGAGGTGCCCGCCATGTCGTCCCGGATCCGCAGCGCCGAGGCCCCCTACCTGCGCAGCGACCTGCCCCCGGTCG
>JAPKHB010000246.1 GCA_026647295.1 Planctomycetota bacterium
GGATATGCGCATCGCTGAGGCTTTACTTACATAAGCGGAATTTAATGAGTCCTGCGATGCAAATCACCGTGACCTGTAAGAAAATGGTATCTGCTATGTTCCTTACATACATGTTTATCCGTTAAAGAACGGATACAGTTTGATTCAGGCTGAGAGCACGGAGCGAGAAGGACATACTAATGAACCATAAGCGATATGATCCCTATGAGGGTGAGTATCCCGCCAATGATCTCTTTCTCGTAGTTTTCGATGCTGCAGAGATTTATTTTTTTCACGCCCGTATAGGCCAGGGTGGTCAGCACCAACATGCTTGAAACGATGGTTAGGTCCGCTCCCGCGCGTTGGCCCCCTCCCACCACTTGAGGGCCTGTTCGACCGCGGCGGCCCGGTCCTGGAAGAAGCGTTGCCCCTTTCGGACCTCGTCCAGGTCCGCAAACCACGTGGGCGGGGGGGCCGTGCTGCGCACCGGCCGCGCCGGCCGTAGGGCGAGTCCGCTGCCCTTGCGCTCGAGGTGTCCGAGCGTCTGGACGACGGGCACGGCCTCGTTGGCCAGGTGCTCCCAGATCCGCACGATGGCCAGCGCGCGCCAGTCCTTGGCCAGGTCCTTGAGGATGCGCGGGCGGGGCCGCAGGTCGGGCGCCAGCAGCGCAAGGCGCGAGTAGTCGTAGAGGGTCGTCCGCTGGGCGTTGCGCACGCGGCCCGCCGCCGGGGCGCTGAAGTCGTAGACGAAGTAGCGCCCCCCGCTGGAGTGGCACAGCGTGGCCAGGTTCCAGTAGCCAAAGCCCGAGGGCACCGGGTAGCGCGGCGGACGCACCCACACGAAGTCCGCCTGCGCGAGGTCGAACTCCCACCCGTAGGGGACGAGGCCGAGCGCCACGTCGCCGCCGTAGAACAGCTCGCCGCGGGGCCGCTTGCGGGGCTCGGGGTGGAAGCGCTCGGTGAGCCCGCGCTCGGGCACCTCGCGCGCCTCGAAGGTGAGCGTCCAGGGACGCTCGAGGCCCGCCTCGGGGGCGATGCAGTAGAAGGCGGCGCCGGCGTCGAAGAGCGCGCGCCGCGTGAGTTCGACGTCGTCCTCGGCCTCCCCGCCCTCCTCGGTGACCAGGAGCAGGGCCCGGGCGCCCGGCGCCTCCTTGGCGAAGCGGGCGGCCGCCTCGCGCACGGCTTCGTGCAGGTTCTTCGGGCCGTTGGCGGGCAGGAAGGCCAGGGCGGCGAGCGCCCCTTCGACGGTCGAAGGGATGCGCGTGGGCGGGGTGTACTCGCCGGCGCCCGCGCCGTAGACCCCGATGCCCATCCCGCGCGGGCCGGCGTCCCAGGCCTCTTCGAGGGCCGCCGCCAGCGCCTCGATCTCGTCCTTGAGCGAAGCGGTCGGGTCGAGGACCAGCAGGAGTTGGGCCGTGCCGACCGCGGGGTCGGCCTCGACGCGCGTCTTGAGGTTTCCCGCCACGTAGACGAGGCAGTCGGCGATCGCCCCGCGGCGCTCGTAGACCTCGGCGGGCGTGCGGGCCTCGGTGGAGGCCCCGGCCGGCCGCGGGCCCGGGGGGCCCAGCGCCCCGAGCGCGACGAGGAGCAGCCCGCCCAGGAGCCCGCGAGCGGGCGGGGCGGCGCGGGTCGGGCCGCAGGGAGCGTCCACCGCTCCACTGTACCGGGATCGATGGCGCGAAGCGTAAGATGCGGTCCGTGGACGCGCCGCACGCCCTTCCGCCGCACCGCACGCCCCGCCCGGGGCGGGGGCGATCCCGGCCCGCGGGCGCCGCCCTGCTGGCCGCGATCCTGCTCGGCCTGCCGGCCTGCGGAGGCTCGGAACGCCCGGTGCCCGACGTCTCCGCCGAGGTCGACGCCTACACCTTCGCGGTCTCGCACATGCTCTTTCGCGTGGCCGAGGGCAAGCCCTTCTCCCACGCCCTCGTGCGCGCCCGGCAGGCCGAACGCCTGCTGCGCGAGGGCCAGCCCTTCGCCGAGGTGGCCCGCAGCCGCTCGGAGGACGAGAGCGCCCCGGACGGCGGCTTCCTCGGCTTCGTGCCCACCCACCACGACACCAGCTTCGCCGGCGCGGTGCAGGCGCTGCGCCCCGGCCAGACCTCGGGCATCGTGCGCACCAGCCTCGGCCTGCACATCATCCACCGCCACACCTTCGCGGAGGGCGTGCGCCTGGAGCGCGCCCTGCGCCTGCCGGCCTACGGCTTCTGGCTGGCCCACGGCGAGATGGAGGGTGCCGGCGGACGCACGCGCGAACAGGCCCTGGAGGAGGCCCGGACCCTCGTGCGTCGGCTGCGCGCCGGCGAGATCACCATCCAGGAGGCGCGCATGAGCGCGCGCGGGGCGCGGGGCCCGGACCGGCCCGACGCCTTCCTGGGCGGCTTCGCCAACCGCCCCGGCCGCGAGGACGTCTTCGCCGCCCTTTCCTCGGTGCCCGAGGAGGGCTTCCCCGATCCGGTCGACACGGACGGCGGCGTGGCCGTGCTGCAGCGCGGCCGGCACATGCGGATGCTGGTGCGCCACATCCTGGTGCGCCACGCGCACGGCGACAACGAGGGCCGGATCGTGACCCGCACGCGCGCGGAGGCGCGGGCGCGGGCCGAGGAGGCCCTCGGGGAGGCCCGCGCCGACCCGGGGCGCTGGCAGAACCTGGTCGAGCGCTACAGCGACGACACCCTCACCGTGCCGGACCAGGGTACCTGGGGGGTCTTGAGCCCCGGCGAGACCCCCCTGCCCATCGAACTGGCGGCCCACCGCACGCCGCCCGCCAGCCTGTGTCCCGAGGTCGTGGAGAGCCCGCTGGGCTTCCACGTCCTGCTCCGCGTGAACTGACCGGACACAGGCCCGGCCCCGCGCGCCCGCGGGGGGGCGCTGGGTAGACTGCCGCCGGCGTGCCGCCCGCCCCCGTAGCTCAACCGGATAGAGCACGAGATTTCTAATCTCGCGGTTCCAGGTTCGACCCCTGGCGGGGGCGCCAGCCTCCGGCGGCCCGGCGGGGCGTCGCGCCCGGTGGACGCGCCGGGCGGGGCTGACGCGCGCGCTGGACGCCGGGCCGACCGCAAGGCCGATGGCCGGCGCCCCCGCACCTTCGGCACGCAACCTGCTCCCCCCCGCGCACGCTCGACCCCGCGTGCCCATGGGCCTTGCCCCGGGGGCGCCGGGAGGGAACGCGGTCCCCGTGGGGGCCGCGTGGCTGGAAGGTCCCGTACGGGGGCGGCGCCACCGGGCGCCGCCCCCCGCTTTGGCGCCGGCGGGCCGCGCCGCGGGCCGGCCCGTTCGCGCCACGGCCTGGCCCGTTCGCGTCAGGGGACCCCGCAGGTAGGATGGGCCCATGCCCAGTACGAACTCCCTCCAACGCCTCGCCCGGCTCACCCAGAAGGTCCGGGAGGAGTTGCGCGGCGGCGGGATGGCGGTGACCTTCCGCTACATCTTCCGCTCGACGGCGATCCTGGCCCGGGTCTCGGAGATCCTGGCGGAGCAGGTCGCCCGCGAGGCCATCGCCCGCAAGGCCCTGGAAACCCGCGTGGAGGCCCTGGAGCGCCAGGTGCGCGCCCTGGGCGGAGCCCCGGCGAGCCCGGCCCGCCTGCGGTCCCAGGCGTCCAGCTAGCGGGAGCCCCGCCTAGCGGAACACCTTCCGCAGGGAACCCTCGATCACGCCCCAGGGCACGAAGCCGGGCTTGCGCGTCACCGTGACGCGGATCAGGCGCCCGCTGACGACGTAACTGCCTTCGGCCGTGCCGCGGAAGCTGCCCCCGCGCGCGTCCCCCACCAGCGCGATCCCGGCGGCGCGCGCCGCGTCCTGCGCGCGCTTGAGCAGCGCGTCGGCGCTCTCGCCCTCGGGCACCTCCACCTCGAACGTCTTCTCGGCGCAACTCAATGGAGGCCCCCGGGGTTCGCGGCGGAGTCTAGCGCGGCGGGCGCCGCGGCGGGGCGAGCACGGCGAGCAAATCGGCCACATCGGGCATCTGCGCGCGCAGGATCCGGCGCGCCTCGGCGTCGTCGAGCGGCGGCTTGTACGACCGGCGCGCGACGAGGGCGTCGTAGCGGTCGGCGAGGGCGAGCAGCCGGCCCGCGCGCCGGATCCAGGGCGGCAGCGGCCGGCGCCGCTGCGCGCCCGCGGGCCGCGGCGTGGCCCGGCGCTCCCGGCCGCTGCGCGGGTAGCTCTCGTCCGCCTCCTGCTCGTGGTGGAGCGGCGCGATGCGGTGCGCGGCGGGGAAGGCCGCGAGCTTCAGGAGATCGCCGACGGCGCCGGCCGCGTGGCGCCGGACGTGCGCGCGCTCGGGGGCGTCCAGCGCGCCGGGCTTGCGCAGCACGCGCAGGTCCAGGTCGGCCTTGCCCAGGTCGTGCAGCAGGGCGGCGACGGCCAGTTCACGCACCTGGGCCGCGTCCAGGCCGTCGGCCTCGCCCAACGCGATGGCGTGGCGCCCGACCCGGAGGCTGTGCCGGTAGGTGGCCAGGTCATGGCGCTTGAGCCGCATCGCCAGCGGCCGCACCTCGGGGTGGGCGAGCACCTCGCCCAGCAGCCGCACGGTCCTACGCACGGCGCCCCCCCGCCCGCACGGGGGGGCGCCAGACCCCGCTACGCCGCAGCGCCTCCAGGGCCTTCTGGTTGGCGCGGGGAAAGGGGTAGCGGCCGAGTTCGTCGAGCGCGACGAAGCGCGGGGCCTCGCAGCCCAACGGGCGGGGCCGACCCGGGCCGGCCTCGCAGTGGAACAGGTGCAGGGTGATCCGGAAGTGGGAATAGGCGTGGGCGAGGCGCAGGAAGGGCGCGCGCACGGTGACGTCGAGCCCGGTCTCCTCCCGCACCTCGCGCCGGCAGGCCTGCGCCAGGGTCTCGCCCACGCGGCGCTTGCCGCCGGGAAACTCCCACAACCCCCCGAGCAGCGCATCGCCCGGCCGGCGGGCGATCAGCAGCCGCCCGCCGCGCCACACCAAACCGGCGGCGACGTGGTGGTGCGCAAGGTGCCGGCGGGCGGGGCGGCGGGGCAGCCGCGCGGCCAGGCCCAGGGCGCGGGCGCGGCACGCCGCGCGCAGGGGACAGGGCTCGCAGCGCGGCCGGCGCGGCAGGCACAAGGTCGCCCCGAGGTCCATCAGCGCCTGGTTCGAGTCCCCCGGCCGGCGCGTCGAGAGCAACTGGCCGGCGGCCGCCGACAGGCGGGCCCGCACGGCCGCCCGGCGCGGGTCCCCCCGCTCGCCCAGCAGCCGGGCGAGCACGCGCACCAGGTTGCCGTCCAGGGCCGGGACCCGCTCGCCGAAGGCGATGCTGGCCACGGCGGCGGCGGTGTAGGCGCCGAAGCCCGGCAGGCGGGCGAGGTCGGCCGCCGTCTGCGGCAGGCGCTCCCTCCCGGCGGCAACCAGCGCCCGGGCGGCGCGGCGCAGGTTGCGGGCCCGGGCGTAGTAGCCCAGGCCCTCCCATTCCTTCAGCACGGCCTGTTCGGTAGCGTCGGCCAACGCCCGCAGGTCGGGAAACCGGGTCAGGAAGCGTGGCCAGCGCTCCCGCGCCGTCTCGACCCGCGTCTGCTGGAGCATGACCTCCGAGATCCAGATCGCGTAGGGATCCCGGGTCGCACGCCAGGGCAGGGAACGGCCGTGGCGCGCGTACCACTCGAGCAGCCGCCGGCGCAGGCGGCCGGCGAGGGCGGTTGCAAGGGGCCTTTGGGGCACTCCGGTCCGCAGCGTACCGCCGCGGCTAGGGCACGCTTCAGGTGCCGCCGATGCAGAAGGGCAACTTGAACTTGGGCGGGCAGGGGCGCGGCGCCGCCCGGGTCGGGGACGCTGCGGGGAGCCTCTCGGGTGTGGAGGGTGCGCGCAGCCCTTCGGTCGCAGACGGTGCACGCAGCCCGGTACCCGGCGACGGCGCGTCGCCGTCCGGCGAGCCCAGGCCGCTGGCGGCGAAGGCGACGAGGGCGACGGAGCCGCCGGGCAGCGCGGGGGGCGCAAGCGCCACGGAGCCGGCGGCCCGGTACTCGAAGCCTTGGGAGGCGCGGGCGGTCGGCCGCACCTCGGTGCGGGGCGCCTCGACCCGGGCGTAGGCCCGGGGCGGGCCTTCGTTCGCCGCGACCGGACGAACGGCGCGCGGCGCCTGGAGGGCCGCCGCGGCCGGCGGAGGCCGCTGGCTCG
>JAPKHB010000247.1 GCA_026647295.1 Planctomycetota bacterium
ACCTTCACCTTCACCTTCACCTTCACCTTCGCCTTCACCTTCACCCTCGCCTTCACCGCCGACAACAACTGTGACCATATAGTCTTCGACTTCTCCGTCGTCCGCGGGTCCCGTGGACGTCAAACCGCCGGCTTGATCAATGCGGAAGCGGGCATACTTCTGCCCAGTTCCCGCGGAGAGCGGCACCGGGAAGGACAACGCTGCCGACCTCGACCGCAGCCACCGCCCGCAGCAGGTCTTCCGGCCGGCCGTCCAGCGCCTCGACGTGGATCAACTCCGGGCGGCCCCGCGTGAGCGTCCCGGTCTTGTCCAGGCACACGGTCCCGACCTGCGCCGCCCGTTCGAGGGTCTCGCCGTCGCGCACGAGGATCCCCTGCTGGGCGGCGCGTCCGAGGCCGACCACCAGGGCCGTCGGGGTGGCCAGGCCCAGCGCGCAGGGGCAGGCGATCAGCAGCACCGAGACGCCGGCCACGAGCCCCCGCTCGGCCGCTCCGGCCCCGCCCCAAAGCGCCCACGCGCCGAAGGCAAGGCCCGCCAGGAGCAGGACGAGCGGCACGAACACCGCGGCCACGCGGTCGGCCAGCCGCGCGACCGGGGCGCGCGAGCCCTGGGCGCTGGCCACCTGACGCGTGATCCGGGCGAGCAGCGTGCCGGCGCCGGCGGCCGTGACCTCGACTTCGAGTGCGCCCGGCCCGTTGAGCGTGCCGGCGTGCACCGGGGCGCCGGGCGCCTTGGGCACGGGGATGGACTCGCCGGTGAGCAGCGCCTCGTCGGCGCTGCTCGATCCCTCCCGCACCCGCCCGTCGGCCGGGAACCCCTGGCCGGGCAGCACGCGCACGCGGTCCCCCGGCAGCAGCCGGGAGGGGTGGACGGTGCGCGTGCCGCCGCCGGGCGCAAGGAGCAGCGCGGTCTCGGGCGCGCGCCGGCCCAGCGCGGCCAGCGCGTCACCCATCCGGCGGCGCGCCCGGGCCTCGAGCCAGCGGCCGAGCAGCACCAGTTCGAGGATCACCGCCGTGGTCTCGTAGTAGAGGTGCAGCGGGCCCGGCGGCGGAGCCAGCGTGCGCGCGAGGCTCAAGGCGAAGGCGCTGCCCGCGCCGAGCGCGACCAGCGTGTTCATGTCCACGCGCCGGTGGAGGAGGCCGCGGAGCGCGGCGCCCAGGATGGGCCGCCCGGACACCGCGAGCACGACGAGCGCAAGGGTGGCCTGCACCCACGCACCGGTGAGCGCCGCGGGCAGCAACGAACGCCCCGGCTCCATGGCCCCGAGCAGGAGGCCCAGGGTGGGCAGGGCCCCGAGCAGGACCCGGCGGCGCGCGTCCCGGGCCTCGGCCAGGGCCGCCGCGGGCGCCCCCCCCGCCCCCGGCACGAGGCGGGCCGCCTCCCCCGCCGCCTCGCGCAGGGCCTCGAGCACCTCCGGCAGGTCCAGGTGCGTCACCTCGACGCCCTCGGCCACCGGCCTGGTGCCGAGCACCCCGTCCAGGGCGGCCAGGGCCGCCTCGTCCGCCACGCCGGCGCACAGGGTGCGGCGTGTGGCGATGTCGTAGCCTCCCGCGGCGAGGGCCGCGCGCAGCGTCGCCAGGTCGCCGGCATGGCGCAGCCGGGCCTCCCGGGTGGCGAAGTTCACCGTTGCCTCGGCGACCCCGGGCACCGCACGCAACAGACGCTCGACGCTCGCGGCGCAGGCGGCGCAGCGCATCCCGGTGACGGGGACCGAGCGCAGGCGGGATTCGGCCCCAA
This sequence comes from Planctomycetota bacterium, assembly GCA_026647295.1. Classification (GTDB taxonomy): domain Bacteria; phylum Planctomycetota; class PLA2; order PLA2; family JAEUHO01; genus JAPKHB01. The sequence continues at coordinate 1,738 of JAPKHB010000247.1, forward strand.
GGGCGGAGGTGGGCGCCATGGCCGAGAGGGTATCCCGTCCCCGCCCGGGCCGGGGCCGGCGCCTGGGAGCCCGGCGCGCCCGGGGCGGGGACCCACCGGGCCGGCCGGCGTTTAGCGTCGGCCCGCGCGCCGGTACCCTCGCGGGCCTCCCTTGCGAGGAACGCGTGTGAGCCAGGGCAACCTCTACCAGATCCTGGGCGTCGCCGAGGAGGCCAGCGCGGAGGAGATCCGCAAGGCCTACCGCAAGTTGGCCATCCGCTACCACCCCGACAAGAACCCCGGCGACAAGGCCGCCGAGGAACGCTTCAAGGAGATCAGCCAGGCCTACGAGGTCTTGAGCGACCCGCAGAAGCGCCGGCAGTACGACCAGCGGCTGCAGGGGGGGTTTGGCGGCGTGGGCGTCGGGGACCTGGGCGACCTGTTCGGCGACCTGGGCTCCTTCTCCATCGAGGACTTCCTCGGCCGGCACGCCGACCTGTTCGGGGGCTTTGGCGTCCCCTTCCGGGCGCGGCGCGTCGAGCGCCGGGGGGGCGACACCGAAGCCGAGTTGCGCGTGGACTTCGCCACGGCGCTCAAGGGCGGGCGGGTGGAGGTCACGCTGGCCCAGCCCGGCCTCTCGCGCGGCGAGCCCGCCCGGCGCCAGGTGAGCGTGCTCATCCCCGAGGGCGTGGAGGACGGGGCGGTGCTGCGCCTCCGGGGCCTGGGCCAGGCCGGGTTGCGCGGCGCCCCGCCCGGGGACCTCCTGCTGCGCATCCGGGTCGTGCCCGACCCGCGCTGGCGCCGCGAGGGCAACGACCTCCACGTGGACGTGGACGTGCCGGCGCCGGTGGCGGTCCTGGGGGGGACCGTCACGGTGCCGACCCCGGCGGGCGAGGCCCGGGTCACGCTGCCGCCCGGGACGAGCAGCGGCCGCGTGCTGCGGCTGCGCGGCCAGGGCGTCAGGGGCGGCGACGTGCACGCCCACGTGCGCGTGCAGATCCCCGCCCGGCCGACGCCGGAGCAACGCGAGCTCTATGCGCGCCTGCGGGCGCTGGAGCCCGCCGACGGCGAGGCCTGACGCGCGCCCCGGCGGCGGCCGGGCCGCCCGGGCGCGGCGGGGGCTACCGCGTTTCGGCCTCGCCGCAGGCCCGCGGCCGGGGCGAGGTCACCTGCGCCTCGCCGGCGGCGTAGGGCGTGTCGAGCCGGCGGTGCGTTCCGGCCACCGCCCCCCAGATCCGGTCCCGCGCGGCCTCCACCGCCGCGCAGAACTCCGGGTCGAAGGCGAGGCCGTCGATGCGGCCCCGGCCCTGGCACAGGTCCTCGCGCTCGCGCGGGTCGCGCACGAGGTCGTAGGCCTCCTCGACCACCGTGCCGGCGAGCAGGTCGTAGGTCACGATGTACTTCCAGCGGGCGCTGCGCACGCTGGTGAGCTGCGCCAGGCGGTCGGCCCCGGTGTTCTCGCGCCCGAGGCGGTCCTCGCTGAACACCGGGCCCCCCGGGCCGTCCGCGGCGAGCAGGGGCAGGAACGAGCGGCCGTTGATCTCGGGCAGGGGCTCGAGCCCCGCCCAATCAAAGAGCGTGGGGAGCAGGTCCACGAGCCCCACGCTGCCGTGGATCACGCGGCCGCCCTCGAAGGGCGCGCGGCCGAAGGCGACCAGCGGGATGCGCAGGAGTTCGTCGTAGAGCTGGCGGCCGTGGCCGAGGATGCCGTGCTCGCCGAAGGCCTCGCCGTGGTCCGAGGTGACGACCACCAGGGTGTCGTCCAGGAGGCCGAGCGCCTGCATCTGGGCCAGGGCCCGGTCGAGCACCTCGTCGAGCCAGGCGACGCCGTCCATGTAGGCGTCCTTCAACTCGCGGGCGAGTTCCGGGCGCGGATCGGCGCGGTAGCCCTGGTCCATGTAGTGGACGACGGCCTTGCGGTAGGCGGGTCCGCGCTGGTGCGTGAGGTCCAGGCGCACCGCGCGGTCGAGCAGGAACCAGCGCGTGAGCTCGGCCGGGTCGTGGATGCCGGTGACGTCGACCCGGCTGAAGGGCGGCACGCCGGCCGACGGCGGGGGGAAGGGGTGGTTGCGCGGGCCGTAGGGGTCGTGGGCCTCGAAGGAGTGCAGCAGCGCGAAGAACGGGCGTTCGGGGTCGCGCCGGCGCGCCCAGCCCGACATCTGCTGCTCGACGCCCTGGAGCATGAAGCCGTGCAGCGTGTAGCCAAAGCCCTGCAGCAGCCGCGACTCGCGGTCGTACCACGGCCCCTCGGTGAACGCGGCCGTCTCGTACCCGTACCCGTTCTTGAGCGCCTCCGCGAAGGTCGTGACGGCGTCCACGAGCCGCGGAGGCTGCATCGGGGCGTCGGAGCCGTGGACGCTCGGCAGGAGGCCCGTCAGGAGGCTGGTCATGCTCGGGACCGTCCAGGGAGCCGGGGCGCAGGCGTTGGCAAAGCGCACCCCGGCGCCGGCCCGCGCGAGCAGGCGCGGCATGCGGGTGGGCTCGCCGTCCAGCGCGTCGGCGCGCAGGGTGTCGATCACGATCAGCAGGACGTTGGGCAGGCCGGAGGGCGCGGGCCCGCCCGAAAGCCGGTGGCCGTCGCGGTCGTAGGGCGCGCGGGCGGCCGGCGGCGCGGGGGGGGCCGGGCCGGGCCCGGCGCCGTCCTCGCCGCCGCACCCCAGGGGCAACCCCAGCGCCCCCGCGACCAGGGCCAGGCGGGCGCCGTGGCGCACGAGGCGAACGGCCCTCACGGCGCGGCCTCGAAGGGCAGGGGCTCGGAGTCGCCCGCGAGGTGCGCGCGGTCCAGGCCGAAGTGGGCGAGCGCCGTGGCCGCCACGTCGCGCACGTGGTACGGGCGCCCGGGCGGGGCCGGCCCGAGCCGCCGGTTGGCCAGGAGCACCCCCATCACGATCGCCGGGTCGCACGAGCAGTGGTCGCCCGACCACGGCACGTCGTTGAGCACGAAGGTCTCTCCGCCGGGGCGCATGCCGCCGAGCAGGGCGGTCTGCCAGGAGACGCGGTACCCGCGCGCAAAGCCCAGTTGCAAGTCCGGCGCCTCCGCGGCGAGCGGGCCCTCGAACGTCTCGTGCAGCTTCCACACGCACACGATCGGCTGCTCGCTCATCCCGTCCGCCGCGTCCTCGGGGCGCAGGAGCGGGTGGCGCAACGCGAGCAGGCCCGCGCGCAACTCGTCGAGCAGCGCGGGCGCCTCGGCCGGCGTCACGATGCCCTCGGGCTCGCGGCCGACCCGGTTGAGGTAGACCTGGCCGAGGCCCATCGCGTAGGCGCGGGTGCGGCTCCAGTCCACCGCGCCCGGCGTGCCGCGCCCGCCGAAGAACCCGTGCAGCGAGCGGGCCCCCGGGGCGGCGCGCAGCGTGAGGTACCCGTGGTCCACGAGCCACTGGTTCACGTTCACGCCCCAGCGCCAGGTGGCAAAGCCGTGGTCGCTCGCCACGAGCAGCAGGTCACGGGGCTTGAGCGTCGCGCGCACCTTGCCCACGATCGCGTCCACGCGCTCGAGCACGGTGCCGATCGGGTCGGCGCCCACCGCCTCGTCGCGCGTCCCGGCGAGCGGATGGTTCGCGTCCCGGTAGCGCCAGAAGACGTGGAACGCCCGGTCCGGGGCCGTGAACGTGTAGAGCACCAGGCGCGGGTCGCGCCGGCGCATCTCGCCCAGGAGCCGGGCGGCGCCCATGTCCATGTCCTCGAGCAGGTGGCGCAGGAACGCGGCGTCGTCCTGGTTGCGGTCGTTGACCTGGAAGGTCTCCTCGCGCCAGCCGAGCGTCGGGCCGAGCCCGTAGACCTCGGCGAGGGCCTGCGCGTAGCCGGGCGGCGAGGACAGGGCGAAGGGCGGGTCCGCCGGATCCATGGAGACCGGGCTCGCCAGCACGCGCAGGGGCTCGAGTTCCTTCACCTCGAAGCGCACCAGCCCCCGCACGGTGCGGGAGAAGGGCAGGAGCGGCACCTCGAACGCCACGGGGAACCACCCGCTGCGCTGGCCGAGCGGCACGTCCTCCTCGCGCCCGGCGAGTCGGATCGTGACGCCGCCGTCGCGGCGCACCAACCGCAGCGGCACGCCGACCCGGGGCGCCCCGCCGTGGCGGTCGGTCGGCGCCGTGGGGTCCTGGGGTCCGAGCAGCACCGTGTCGTACACGCCCGGGGCGCCGGGCTTGAGCGCCACGCGCCAGCCCCCGAAGCTGATCGCCGGCAGCCTGGTCATGCAGCAGCTGGAACGCGAGGCGCGCACCGTTGCGCCCTCGGACCTGCCGGTGCTGATCCTGGGCGAGACCGGCGTCGGCAAGGAACTGGTGGCGCGGCTCATCCACCGGCACTCGACCCGCGCCCAGGAGCCGATGGTCTACATCAACTGCGCCGCGCTGCCCGAGACCATCGCCGAGAGCG
>JAPKHB010000248.1 GCA_026647295.1 Planctomycetota bacterium
GGCCGGAGCGCCCGACCTCGATCAGCAGGTCGAAGTTGGACATGTTCCGGGTGCCGATCTGGAGCATGTCCACGTTGCTCACGCAGGCCTCGATGTGGCGGGGGTCGGTGACCTCGCTCACGACCGGAAGCCCGGACTCGCGGCTCACCTCGCGCAGGAGCTTGAGCCCCTCCAGGCCCAGTCCGCGGAACGCGTAGGGGCTCGTGCGCGGCTTGTAGGCCCCGCCGCGCAGCAGGTCGGCCCCCGCCGCCTTGACCGCGAAGGCCGTCTCGCGCAGGAGGTCGCCGTCCTCGACGGCGCACGGGCCCGCGATGAGCGTGAGGCCCCCGCCCCCGATGGTCACCGGGCCCACCCGCACGCGCGTGGGTTCGGGCTGGTGCTCGCGGCTCGACAGCGCGTAGGTCTCGCCCAGCGCCACCACCCGCCGCACCCCGGGGAACACCGCGAGCGGCACGCGCTCCAGGCGGTCCGTCTCGCCGTCCACCAGGAGGATCTCGCCGTGCGAGGAGGCGAGGCTGCGCGCCTGGCAGCCGGCGCCGTGCACCGCCTCCAGGACGGCCTGCCGCTGGGCCGCCGTGCAGTCGCTGCGCAGGACGAGCAACATGGGCGCGCCAGTCTACGGCCCGGCCGCGGCGCGGGGCCCGCTTTGCCCCCCCCAAGCGTCGCACCCGGGGCGCCCGGGCCGTACCCTCGGGCGATGCGCATCCCCCTCGTGGCCGGCAACTGGAAGATGAACGGCACGCGCGCCGAGGCCCGGCGCTGGGCGCAGGCGGCCGCCGGGGCCCTGGCCGCGGCCGGAGCGGGGGTGGAGGTCGCCGTCTTCCCCCCCTACCCCTGGCTCACCGACGTGGCCGCCGCGTTGGCCGCCGCCGGGGGCGGGGTCCGCCTGGGCGCCCAGGCCTGCGCGCCCCAGGCGGCCGGGGCCCTGACCGGCGCCGTTTCGGCGGCCATGCTGAAGGAGGCGGGCTGCCACTACTGCCTGTGCGGCCACAGCGAGCGGCGGACCCTGCTCGGCGAGGACGACGCCCGGGTCGCCGCCGCGGTCGCCCAGGCGCTCGGGGCGGATCTGGTGCCGGTGCTGTGCGTGGGCGAGACGCTCGCCGAGCGGGAGGCGGGGCGCACCGCCCGGGTCGTGGCGGCGCAGTTGGCCGCGGCCCTGGACGCCCTGCTGGCCGGCCCCCCCACCTGGGTGCTCGCCTACGAGCCCGTCTGGGCGATCGGGACGGGCCTGGCGGCCACGCCCGCCCAGGCGGCCGAGGTCCACGCCGGGCTGCGCGCGGAGGTCGCCGCCCGGGACCCCGCGGTGGCCGGAGCGATCCGAATCCTCTACGGGGGAAGCGTGAAGCCGGACAACATTGGAGGTTTCCTCCGCCAGGAGGATGTGGACGGGGCCCTCGTCGGGGGCGCCTCCCTGGACCCGGCGGCCTTCGCCGCGCTCGTCCAGGCCGGGGCCCGCCGCGACGGCGCGTCGTCCTAGCCGCCCGGACCGCGGTCCCGGGCCCCGTGCCCCGGAGAGCCTCGCATGCCCAGCCCCGTCCCCAGCCTCGTCCCCACCCTCGGCGCCCTGATCGACGTCCTGCACACCGCCGTGTTGGTGATCTTCGTGATGATCTCCCTGCTGCTCACGCTGGTGGTCCTGGTCCAGGAGGGCAAGGGCGGCGGCCTGGCCGGGGCGTTCGGCGGAGCCGGCGCCGAGGCCTTCGGCGTGAAGGCCGGCACGGTGAACCGCTTCACGGCCTGGCTCGCCGCGGGCTTCATCGGCCTGGCGCTGCTCTACGCCGGCATGGGCATGGAGATCCACCGCCGCCAGAGCCAGGGCGCCCCCGCGCCCACGATCGACCCGCTGCGGCCCCAGGGCGCGAGCAGCCCGACGCCCGGCGCGGACACCGAGACCCCGGGCGAGGCGCCGCCCGGCGAGCAACCGGGCGGGCAGCCCGGGGAGGGAGCCGGCGGCGCCGGCGCAGGGGACTCCGGCACCGGCGGTGCGGGGGAAGGGGACTCCGGCACCGGCGGCACCGGGGACGGCGGCGCCGGTGACGGCGGCCCGGGCGAGGGCGATCCGCCGGGCGGCGGGGACGCCCCCCGCTGACCGGCGATGCGCGGCGCGCCCCGATCCATGACCGGCGCCGGGCGCGCGGTGCGCGAGGGCGCCCCGGGCCGCGTGGAGGTCGAGGCGCAGTCGGTCAACCACCGCTTCCTCAAGGTCGGCGTGCGGGCGCACGGCCCGCTGCCCCCGCTGGACGGCCTGGCCGAGGAGGCCGCCCGCGCGTGCCTTGCGCGCGGCCACGTGAGCCTCACGGTGCGCTTCACGCCGGCGGTCGAAGGCGGGGGCGCGGCGCCCCTGGACGCCCAGCTCTTCGCCGCCGCGGTCGAACGCCTCACGCGGCTGGCCGCCCTGCACGCGCTCGAGCCCCCCACGCTCGCCGACGTGCTGATGGTCCCGGGCGTGCTCGCCCCGCCCCCGCCGGCGGCGCCGGACTCGCCGCTGGCCGCGCTCGCGCGGGAGGCGATCGGCGCCGCGCTCGCCGACCTGGTCGACAGCCGCGCGCGCGAGGGCGCGCGCCTGGTCGCCGAGCTGGGTCGCCTGCTCGACGAGATCGCCGAACACACGGCGCGCGCCGCCGCGCTGGCCGCGGACGCGCCCCGCCGGGCGGCCGAGCGCCTGCGCCAGCGCATGGGCGCGTTGCTCGAGGCGGCCGGGCTGCGCGCCGACCCGGCGGCCCTCGCGCACGAGGCCGCGCTCGCCGCCGACCGCGGCGACGTCCGCGAGGAGGTCGCCCGGCTCGAAGCCCACGTGGCCCACGCCCGCGAACTGCTCGCCGCCGGGGAGGCCCCGGGCCGGCGCCTGGACTTCCTCGCCCAGGAGTTCGCGCGCGAGGCCAACACGCTCTCGGCCAAGGCCGCCGAGTGGGAACTCGGCCGCCTGGCGCTGGACCTCAAGACCGCCGTGGAGCGCCTGCGCGAGCAGGTGCAGAACCTGGAGTGAACCCGGCGCCTGCCCGGCCCGCGGGCCGCCTGGTGGTGCTCTCGGGCCCGAGCGGCGCCGGCAAGACCAGCGTGGCCCGGGCGCTGCTCGCCCGCCATCCCGGGGTGCGCCGCGCGCTCACCGCCACCACCCGGCCCCCGCGCGGGGGCGAGCGCGACGGGGTGGACTACGAGTTCCTGGACGAAGCGGAGTTCGAGCGCCGCCTGGCCCGGGGCGAGATGCTCGAGCACGCCCGGGTCTACGGCGTGCTCTACGGCACCCCCCGGCGCAACGTCGAGCGCATCCTCGCCGCGGGCCTGGATTGCCTGCTGGTGATCGACGTCCAGGGGGTCGGGACCCTGCGCGCCCAGGGGGTGGACGCCCTGTACCTGTTCGTGGACGTCCCCGACCCCGCGGAACTCGCCCGGCGGCTCGCGGCCCGCGGGGAGGACTCCCCGGCAGAGATCGCCGCCCGCCTCGAGGCGGCGTACAAGGAGAGGCTTCGCAGGCCGGACTTCGACCGGGTCGTGGTGAACGACGACCTGGACCACGCCGTGGACCAGGTGGCCCGGGCGCTGGGCCTTTCGTCCGGGGACCCCGAACCCGGGGCCCCCCCGGCACCCCGGAGGAACTGATGGAGGAGAAGATCCGCATCATCGACGAGCTGGAGGCCAAGGTCGGCGGCCGCTTCCAGCTGACGGCGCTGCTCCAGAAGCGCATCCGCGAGCTCGTCGCCGGAGCCCCGCGCCTGGTGGAGATCCGCTCGGACAACCCCATCGACATCGCGATCGAGGAGGTCCGCGCCGGCAAGATCGAGCTGGTGGCCGAAGACGCCGAGTAGGGCGCGTGCGCATCCTCCTCGGCGTGGGCGGCAGCATCGCGGCCTACAAGGCCTGCGACCTGGCGAGCCGGCTGGTGCAGGACGGCCACGCGGTGGACGTGGTGATGACCCGCGCGGCCCAGGCCTTCGTGCGCCCGCTCTCGTTCGCGGCCCTCACGCACCGGCCGGTGTTCACCGACCAGGAGTGGCTCGCGGCCGGCCCCGGGGGCCGGCCCCCCGCCGACCACCTCGCGGCGACGGCCGGCGCCGACCTCATGGTGGTGGCCCCGTGCACGGCCAACCTGCTCGCGCGCTTTGCCCACGGCCTGGCCGACGAGATCGTCTCGGCGACCTACCTCGGGGCGGCCTGCCCCGTCCTCCTGGCCCCGGCGATGAACCAGCGCATGTGGCGCCACCCGCGGACGCGGGCCAACGTGGCGTGCCTCGAGGGCGACGGCGTCCACTTCGTGGGCCCGGAGGAGGGCTGGCTGGCCGAACACGAGTCCGGCCCGGGGCGGATGAGCGAACCGGAGGGAATCCTGGCGGCGATCGCCCGTTTGGCTGACGGCCGCCGGTAGTCCGGCCGGCGGCTATGCTGGCGGTCGGTCCATGCGTCCTCCCCCCCTCCTTGCGGCCGTCCTGGCCGTCGCGCCCTGGCTCGCGGGCTGCGGCGAGGGCGCCACGCCCCCCCTGCCGCCGGCCACCGACACGGCGCGCACGGCCTTCGAGGTGGCCCAGGGCTTCCACGTCCCGGACCCGGAGCGCATCCCGTCGCGCCTGGCGACCAACCCGGGCACGCCCCACGGCGACTACGTGGGCAGCCTGGCCTGCAACCGCTGCCACGAGGAGGAGTACCGGCGCTGGCGGGGCTCCTTCCACAGCCGGACCCTTTACGACGCGGTGGACGCGACCATCTTCGGCGACTTCGAGACCCCCACGGTCTACGACGACGGCCTGACGGCCTTCCGGGTCCGGCCCTTCGTCCGGGAAGACCCCGCCACCGGCCGCAAGCGCTACTTCATGGAGATCCGCTTCCGGCCCGTGCACGAAGGCGGCCCCATGGACGTGAAGGAGGCCGACACCTACGGCTCGGGCACGCTGCCGGACCTGGAGGCGCACCCGGTCGTCGAGATCCTCTACGCCTTTGGCAACCGCCGCCACCAGCCCTACGTGGCGCGCTACCCCGACGGCCGCTACTGGGTGGTCCCGATCTACTGGAACGACGTCGAGCGGGAGTGGATGTACGACGGCTTCCGGGCCTACACCTACTCCTGCGCCAACTGCCACGTGACGGGGATCCGCTCGCTGGCGGCGCCCTGGCACGCGGGCCAGCAGCCGCTGCCCATGACCCATTCGGTGGACGGGCCGCGCTACCTGCCGCCGCCCGACCAGGAGGGCTGGGCGGACGGCTCCGTGGGCTGCGAGACCTGCCACGGGCCGGGGCGGGCGCACGTGGAGGCGGTCGAGGCGCTGGGCCCCGAAGAATACCGCCGGCGCCTGCGCAGCGGCGAGAAGCAGCCCACCATCTACGACGGCAAGCGCGGCACGCTGGAGCAGCGCACCGACCAGTGCGGCCAGTGCCACAACTTCATGACCGAGAGCACCGTCACGTGGGTCCCCAAGCCGCACGGCTTCGACCGCGCCCCGGTGCGCGAGCCCATCAAGCCCAGCCCCGGCAACATGGGCTGGCAGTTCTACCACGACGGCTCGCACATGAGCCCCTGCACGGTCGTCGAGGTGTACCGCGGCTCGAAGATGTACCGCGAGGGCGTCGACTGCACCGAGTGCCACGACCCCCACGGCACGGACCACTGGGCCGATCTCAAGCTCCCGGTGCACGACAACAGCCTGTGCATCTCGTGCCACCAGGACCTCGCGGCGCTGGAGGCGCAGACCGCCCACTCCCGCCACCTCGCCGGCAGCCCGGGCAACCGCTGCGTGGAGTGCCACATGCCGCGCCACATGGTCTTCACCAACGGCGTGCAGCGGATGAGCGACCGCATCTACTCGCACGAGTTCTCGATCCCCACGGGCCGCCGGCGCGTGGGCGGCCCGCCCTCGGCCTGCAACATCTGCCACACCGACCGCACGCACCAGTGGACGCAGGACACGCTGGCCCTGTGGGCGCGCGAGCGCGCGGCCCGCGAGGCGCTGGTCGGGCCGGGCCCCGACGCCGACGGCCCGGGGCGCTGAAGGGCCGCCGGCCGCCGTTCGCCGGATGTTCGCGCGCCCGGACACGGGCGCGGGGGAGTGCAGAGGGGGCGCGGGGGGGCGCGGGGGGGTGCAGGGGGGG